>NZ_JAHFPF010000170.1:7474-7905 GCF_023259385.1 Brevundimonas sp.
CCCGTCGCAAGCTGTCCAAGGCGCTGGGGGATGCGACCGCCGTTCGGGCCGTGCCGGAGTGAACGGTTCGAGAGCCAGCGGAACCGTCATCCCCTGCCCCTGCGCTCGCGCCACGGCCGGACCCGTCGATCGACATCCGGCGGCGAGGGCTGCGGCGCGCGCGCGCGTAATCTAGTATGAAGGCGTCGCGGGACATCAACCCGAGCGTCGCCCTTTCCTTTCAGGAGCCTGTCACCATGAAATACCTGATCCTCGCAGCCGCCGCTGTCGCCCTCGGCGCCTGTCAGCCGGCCGCCGAGCCTCAACCCGTGGACGCCCAGACGGCGCCCGACGCCCCCGCGGCGGCCCCGATGGAGGCCGCGCCGGTCGCAGCGCCCGAGCCGACCCCGCAGCCGCAGGCGGCCGCGCCGGCGCAGGCTACGCCCCCCCGG
>NZ_JAHFPF010000171.1 GCF_023259385.1 Brevundimonas sp.
GAACCCGGACCTGAAGACCGCCGTCGCCGAGCGCGCCGTCTCGATCCGGGCCGAGGACGGGGCCGGGGTCATCCCCGCCGATGCGGTCACCGCCTCGGGTTCGGGCCTCGACCCGGATATCTCCCCGGCTTACGCTCGGCTTCAGGCCCCGCGCATCGCGACGGCCCGGGGCGTCTCGGTGGAACAGGTCCAGCGCATCATCGGCCGGCACGTCGAACAGCCCACCCTGGGCTTCATCGGCCAGCCGCGCGTGAACGTGCTGATGACCAACCGCGCTCTCGACGCGGAGCTGCCGGCCCCTTGACCATGACTGGACCCGACCCGTCCGCATCGCCAGCCGCCCGCCGCAAGCGTGGGCGGCTGAAGGTGTTTCTGGGCATGTCTCCCGGCGTCGGGAAGACCTATGAGATGCTGCGCGCCGCCCGCCGCCGAAAGGCCGAGGGCGGCGATGTCGTGGTGGGGGTGGTCGAGACCCACGGCCGCCGCGAAACCGAAAGCCTGCTGCGGGGGCTGGAGGTCATGGCCCGTCAGCCGATCGACTATCGTGGCCGCGCCCTGATGGAGTTCGACATCGACGGGGCCCTGACCCGCCGGCCGGGCCTGCTTCTGGTCGATGAGTACGCCCACTCCAACGCCCCCGGCTCGCGCCATCCGAAGCGCTGGCAGGACGTGGAGGAGATCCTGGACGCCGGGATCGATGTCTGGACCACCCTGAACGTCCAGCACCTGGAAAGCCTGTCGGACGTGGTGCTGCGCATCACCGGCGTGCGCCAGCGCGAGGCCGTGCCGGACAGCGTGCTCAGCCGCGCCGACGATATCGAGGTCATCGACATCACCCCCGACGAGCTGCGCAAGCGGCTGGGCGAGGGCAAGGTCTATGTGCCCGAGACCGCGCGGCTGGCGTCCGAGAATTTCTTCAAGGTCGAGAACCTGACCGCCCTGCGCGAGCTGGCCTTGCGCCGCGCGGCGCAGACGGTGGACGACCAGCTGGTCGCCACCCTGCGCGAGAAGGGCGTCGAGGGGCCCTGGGCGGCGGGCGAGCGCATCCTGGTGCTGGTCGGCGGCGACGCCATGGCGGCCACCCTGGTCCGCACCGGACGGCGCATGTCCGACATGATGATGGACGCCCCCTGGACCGTCGCCCACATCGAACGGCCCAGCGGCGGCGTGGCCGACGCGGTCGGCGCCGCGCGCCTGAACGAGGCGGTCAAGCTGGCGGAACAGCTGGGCGGGCGCAGCGTGCGGCTCAGCGGCGACGACGTGGTGCGGACGGTCATGGACTACGTCCGCCGCAACAACATCACCCAGATCGTCCTGGCGCGCGGGCGCGAGAACCGCTTCAGCGCCTTCCTCGGCCGGTCGCTGGCCGCCGAATTGCTGCGCGCCGCCCAGGGCGCCGCCGTCCACATCATCACCGATGCGGGCGGCGAAGCGCCAGAGCGCGGCCTCCGCCTGTGGCCGCCGGCCTCCCACGCGGGCTGGACGGGCTATGCGGTCGGGGTCGGGCTGGTGCTGCTGGCCACCGGTCTGGGCGTCGTGCTGGACCGCAGCTTCGAACGCGTCGATCTGGGCGTCATCTACCTGGCGGCGGTCGTCGGCGCCGGCGTGCTGTATGGCCTTCGCCCCGCGCTGGCGGCGGCGACCGCCGCCTTCCTCGTCTACAACTTCCTGTTCCTGCGCCCGCTGTACAGCCTGGCGATCGGCTCCCCCACCGACCTGCTGACCCTGGTGCTGTTCTGGGCCGTGGCCTTGACCACCGGCGCTTTGGCGGGACGGGTGCGCGAACAGGTCCGCAACGCCCAGCGCCGCGCCTCAGCCGTCTCGGCCTTGCTGGCCGCCAGCCAGACCCTGTCCGGCGCCGAGGACGCCCGCGCCACCGCCCGGGCCCTGGCTGAACAGGCCTCCGCCGCCGCCGGGGCCAAGGCCGTCGTCTTGCTGCCCGAGGGCGAGGACCTGATGGTCGCCGCCTCCGCGCCTCCGGTCGATCCGCCGCTTCAGCTCGGCGCCGCCGCCATGGCCGCCGCGCGCTGGACCTGGGAGAAGGGCGAACCCGCCGGCCACGGCACCGGCACCCTGCCCCAGACCAGTTGGACCTTCCGCCCCCTGCAGGGGGTGCGCGGCCGTTCGGGCGTGGCCGGCATCGAGGCCGACGCCCTGGCGCCCGGCTCGGACGAAGAGCGGCTGGCGCTGGCCATCCTCGACCAGGGCGCCGTCGCCATCGAGCGCGCCGATCTGGCCGGACAGGCGCTGGAGACGGCGACCCTGAAACGGACCGACCGCTTCCGCGGCGCCCTGATGAACTCGGTCAGCCACGACCTGCGCACGCCGCTGTCGACCGTGCTGGGGTCCGCGACCACCCTGATCGACTATGGCGACACCCTGACGCCCGCGATCCGCGCCGACCTGCTGCTCAGCATCCGCGAAGAGGCCGAACGGCTGAACCGCTACGTCGGCGACCTGCTGGACATGACCCGGCTTGAGGGCGGCGGACTGAACATCAAGTCCGACTGGACCGACGTGCGGGATGTGCTGAACGCCGCCGCCGGGCGTATCTCGCGCCGCCTCGACAAGCGCACCCTGACCCGCGACTTCCCCGCCGACCTCAGCATGATCATGGTCGATGAGGGCCTGCTGGAGCAGGCCGTGGTCAATATTCTCGAGAACGCGATCGCCTACAGCCCCGACGGCTCCCGCATCGAATTGGCCGCCTATGAGGATCGCGGCTCGGTCGTCATCTCCATCGAGGATGAGGGCAAGGGCATCCCCACCGCTGAACTGGAGCGGGTGTTCGACAAGTTCCGCCGCATGGAGGAACCCTCGGACCGGACCAAGGGCGCCGGGCTGGGCCTCGCCATCGCCAAGGGCTTCGTCGAGGCGATGAACGGCCGCATCGCCGCCGCCAGCCCCATCGTCGATGATCACGGCACCCGCGTCCTGATCAGCCTGCCCAAGGCCATCGCCACCCACCGGGACCTGCTATGATCACTCCAGCAAGACGCGTTTTCTTGACGCGAACCGCTCACACTTCGCTTGAAAACGCTTGGGCCTATGTCCGCCGCTAGAACCACCGTCCTGGTCATCGACGACGAAGCGCAGATTCACCGCTTCCTGTCGCCCGCGCTGGACGCCGCCGGCTTCGATCCGAAACGCGCCGACAGCGGACAGGAGGGCCTGCGCGCCATCGCCCTGTGGAACCCCGACGCCGTCGTGCTCGACCTCGGCCTGCCCGACATGGACGGCAAGGACGTGCTGCTCCGTGCTCGCGAATTCTATCAGGGTCCGATCATCATTCTCTCCGCCCGTGACCGCGAGGCCGAGAAGATCGAGGCGCTCGACCTCGGCGCCAACGACTATGTCGAAAAGCCCTTCGGCGTCGGCGAACTGCTGGCCCGACTGCGCGTCGCCCTGCGCCTGAAGACGGGCGCCGACCAGCCGCACGGCCCCATCACGGTCGGCGACCTCGTCATCGACCTGGACCGCCGTCTGGTCACCCGCGCGGGCGAACAGGTGCGCCTGACGCCCAAGGAATACGACGTGCTGGCTCAGCTGGCCCGCGCCGCCGGCAAGGTGATCAGCCACAAGGATCTGCTGACCGCCGTCTGGGGCGCGGCCCACGCCGCCGACACCCAGTACCTGCGCGTCGTCGTCGGCCAGCTCCGGCAGAAGCTGGAGCCCGACCCCGCCCAGCCCCGCTGGATCTCCACCGAACCCGGGGTCGGATACCGGCTGCAGACCTAGGGCTCGGGCGCGGATTACACGCCCGCGACGTGCCCAAGCGTGGCTTTGTCGTCGCGGTCATTGATAATGATTTGCAAATTCATTTGATCGCGGATAACCGACCCGCCCAGTCAGTTTGCGGGGTGCATCCATGGTCATGCGTCATCTTCTTTCGTCAGCGGCGGCGGTCGCCCTGCTGGCCAACGCTGGCGGCGCGGCGGCCCAAGCAGCGCCGCAGACGCCGCCCAAGCCCATCCCTACCGTGGTCATCGACGACTCCGGCGCCGCCCCCGCCGCGCCGGTCTACGGCACGGGCGTAGAGGCCGGGACCACGACCTTGAACCGCGAGGCGGTGGACAGCCGCGCTCCCGGCTCGGGCGACGTCAACAGCCTGTTGCGCATCCTGCCGACGGTTCAGTTCAGCAACTCGGCGGGCGCCGCCAGCCGCGAGTCCCTGCAGGACCTGCGCCCCGAGACCATCTCCATCTCGGGCGGCTCGGTGAACGAGAACCTGTTCGTCCTCGATGGCGTCGGCGTGAACTCCTACATGTACGACGGCGATGAGGGTGCGGGCGACTTCACCGGCTTCGGCGTCGCCGCCGCCTCGGCCCAGACCCATTGGGTCGACGCCAGCCTGGTCGGCGAGCTGACGGTGCGGGATTCCAACATCTCGGCCCGCTACGGCGACTTCACCGGCGGCGTCGTCGAGATCGCCACCCGCGCCCCGTCGCACGTGTTCGGCTTCGAAACCTACTACGGCCTGACCAGCGACGGCATGGCCGAGTACCGGGTCTCCGACCTGGCCCGCACCGCCATCGGATCGGGCGCCATGCCCGCCACGCCCGAGTTTGAGAAGGAGCGCTTCGGCTTCAGTGCGGACCTGCCGGTCAACGAACGGCTGCGCCTGCTGGCAGGCTATAACCGCAGCACCTCGACCGTCACCAACTTCCCCGGCAACAACTATCTGGCCTACGGCGCGTTCAACCTGCGCAGCAAGGGCGAGAACGTCCTGCTGAAGGCCGAATACGATCTCGCCGACACGGTGACCCTGACCGGCCAGGTCAACTACACGCCCTATGAGAGCCAGGCCCGCCAGATCAACACCGCCTACGACAACCTGATCACCTCCAACGGCGGCGGACTGACCGCCCGGATCGGGCTGGACGGCGAGCGCGGGACCGCGGCCTGGAGCCTCGACCTGACCTATGCGAACACGGACAACACCCGCGACGCGCCGTGGGGCACGTTCAACATCTCGACCGCCGCGCCGGGTATGGCGGGATGCTCCGCCACCACGTCCTGCACCATCGGCGCGGCGGGAGACTTCATCCAGGAGCAGGACGACATCCGCCTGAGGGGCGACTGGACGCAGCCGCTCGGCCTCGGGAACCTGTCCGTCGGCTTCGAGGTCTCCAATGTGAAGGCGCACCGCGAGCGGCCGCAGGAGCTGATCTCGCACCTGACCAGCAACATCAGCGTCAACACCGTCTGCGTGAAGGGCGAGAGCCTGGCCTGCCGCAACGGCTCCTACGCCCTGACGACCCAGCTACGCTACGGCGCCTTCGACGCCCGGGCCGAGATCAACGCCTACGCCCTGTGGGCCGAGTACCAGCTCGATCTGGCCGGCTTCGACGTCCGCGCGGGCCTGCGCTACGACCACGAGGACTTCCTCGACAATCACAACATCGCGCCGCGCCTGTCCGTCTCCCGCGACCTGCCCTGGGCCGGAATGAACCTGACCGCGGGCCTGAACCGCTACTACAACCGCAGCTTCGTCGGTTACGCCCTGCGCGAGGGCGCCGGGGTGACGCGCACCTACACCCGCACCCCCACCATCGTCGGGACCGAGCGCCGCTGGAGCGACAACTGGGTCCTGAGCAGCCACACCGACAGCAACCGCTATTCGGGTCTCGGCCTGGACACTCCGTATTCGGACGAAGCCACCCTGGCCCTGACCGGACCGTTTGCCTGGATCGGCGGCGAGTACCGGATCAAGGGCGTGCTGCGCGACACCCGCGACATGATCGCCCGCTCGGTCCGCACCACCGAGACCTACGACCGCGAGACCGGCACGACCGCGACCCGCAGCGTCTACACCGCCACCAACGACGGCGAGCGCAGCTATCGCGGCCTGTCGCTCGAATACACGCGCCGCTTCGGGGACAACCACACGCTCACGATGAGCACCAACTTCTCCCACACCGACGCGACCAACCTGAACTATTTCGCCATGGCCGACGAGATCGAGCTGTCCGGCCAGAAGGTCTTCTACAACGGCGAGGTCGTCGACCTGCTGGAAGCCATCGCCGACAACCAGCTGCAGGACTACGCCTCTCCCTTCATCCTGAACGGGGACTGGAGCGCGCGCTGGTTCGACGGACGCGTGCGCACCAACGTCAACGCCCGCTACCGCGAGGGCTACCAGCGGGTCGCCGACACCGGCGTCAACACCACCGTCGGCGGCGTCAGCTATGACGTCTACGGCAAGGTCGACATCAAGGATTCGGTGGACGTGAACCTGTCGACCCAGGTCGACGTGGCCCGCACGGCCTACGGAAGCGTCTCCCTCGATCTCCGGGTCAACAACCTGTTCAACACCGTGCTGAACGACAACTACATTTCGCCGGCGCAGCCGTACCAACTGGGCCGCAATGCATGGGCGTCCGTGAAATTCCGCTACTGAGACACATTCCCCGGCGCGCCGCTCCGGCGTCCGTCGTCCTGGCGATCGGCCTGATCGCCGGGGCCTGGGCGTTCGACAGCGTGCGCGCCCAGGATTCGGCGGCACCCGTTCGCGCCGTCCTGTCCGAAACCCCGACGGCGGAAGAACTGCGCGCCGCCTACGCCGGAGCGCCCGAGACCTGGCCGGCCCCGACCCTGAGGGCTGGCGCGGTCTTCACCGAGTTCGCCCCCCTGCCCCCGCCTGCGACCCCGGCGGACAATCCGGTGACGGCGGAGAAGACGGTCCTCGGCCAGCGCCTGTTCGACGATCCGCGCCTGTCGGCCTCAGGCCAGATCGCCTGCGCTTCCTGCCATGCGCGCGAGCTGGGCTTCGCCGACGGCCTGCGCACCTCCTTCGGCCACGACCGCCAGCGCGGCAAGCGCAACGCCCCCTCCGTCGCCCCGTCCGCCTGGATGCCGATCCTCTTCTGGGATGGTCGCGCCGACACCCTGGAGGCGCAGAGCCTGCACCCCCTGGTCGATCCGCTGGAGATGGCGGGCGCCCTGCCCGAGATCGAGGCGCGCATCGCCGCCGACCCGACCTATGCCGAAGCCTTCCGCGCCGCCTTCGGCGACGACAGGGTCACCGTCGAACGCATCGCCAAGGCGCTGGCGACCTTCCAGCGCAGCCTGCGTCCGGGCCAGGGCCGCTGGCGCCGGTTTATCGGCGGCGACCGGCGCGCGCTCAACGACCAGCAGCTGCGCGGCCTGCACCTGTTCCGCACCAAGGCCGCCTGCGCCAGCTGCCATAGCGGTCCGGCGTTCAGCGACGGCCGGTTCCATAATCTCGGCCTGACCTTCTACGGACGCGAGCACGAGGACCTGGGCCGTTACCACGTCACCGGCCGGCCCCAGGATGTCGGCGCCTTCCGCACCCCCAGCCTGCTGGGCGTCTCACGCACCGGGCCATGGATGCACAACGGCCTGTTCCCGTTGATGGAGGGCATCGTCCGCTTCTACAACGCGGGCGGGGCGCATCCGCGTCGACCCGTCGGATCGGAGAACGATCCGATGTATCCGGTCACCGATCCGCTGCTGGAGCCGCTGAACCTGACCGACGAAGAGATCGACGACCTGGTCGCCTATCTGGAGTCTCTCTAGGCGGCGCCCCTGGCCCGGTAGTCGATGTTCACCGTGAAGTCGCGCAGGCTCCAGCGTGCGCCGGGGGCCGGTCGCGGGAAGGGCTGGGAAGCGGCGATCTGGTCCAGCGCCGCCCGGTCCAGCGCCCTGACGCCGCTGGAACGCACCAGACGCAGCCGGTGCACCCGACCGCGGCGATCCAGCTGGAAACTCACAGTCACGACGCCGCGCGCGCCGCCCGGATGGCGCTTGTGGCGTTCGATCCAGGCCAGGACCTCGGCGGACCAAGTGTCGGTGTCGGCCGCCGCGGCGGCGCCCAGCGACTGCCCGCCGCCGCCCTGGGTCGCGCCCGGCGTCGCGGCGTCCGCGGTCACCTGGCCC
>NZ_JAHFPF010000172.1 GCF_023259385.1 Brevundimonas sp.
AAGGCCTATGTCGCCCGTGTGGCCGGGGCCTTTCGCCAAGCGATCGACGCCCTGGATTCGGGCGCCGATCCCCAGGCCTTTGCCCCTCTGCTGACGGATCTCGCCGAAGGCGGGCGGGAGACGGCCGGCGCCTATAGAAAGCTGTGGAGATGACGGCTATGCGGATCGCGCTGGGGCCCTCGCTGTTTCACTGGGCGCCGGATCGGATTGAAGCCTTCTATGCCGAGGTGGCCGACGAGCCGTCGATCGACCGGGTCTATCTGGGCGAGGTGGTCTGCGGCAAACGTTCGCCCCTGACCCAATATGCGCTCGCGGCGGCGGCGGAGACCTTGAGCGCCGCAGGCAAGGACATCGTCTGGTCGGGCCTGGCCCTGCCGGCGACGATCCGGGATCGCAAGGGACTGGCGGCGCTCGCCGCCCTGCCGGACCTCATTGAGGTCAACGACGTCTCCGGTCTGTCGGAGCGGCGCGACCCCTTCGTCGCCGGACCTTTGTTGAACATCTACAACGAGGGGGCGCTTGGGGAGCTGGCGCGACGCGGCTGTGTGCGCCTGTGTCCCAATGTGGAGCTTTCGCTGGAGGCGATTTCGCATCTTTCGGCGGCGCAGCCACAGGTCGAGATCGAGCTGTTCGCCTTCGGTCGGCTGCCGCTCGCCCTGTCAGGGCGCTGCTACCACGCGCGCAGCCACGGCCTGCACAAGGACGCCTGCCAGTTTGTCTGTGATCGCGATCCCGACGGGATGGATCTGAGGACCCTGGAGGGCCAGCCCTTCCTCGCGGTCAACGGCGTGCAGACCCTGTCTTGGGCGATGCAATGCGTCGATGCGCCGGTCGCCGCCCTGCGTGCCGCCGGCGTCGGAGCGTTGCGCCTGTCGCCCCATTCCGGCGATATGCCGGCCGTCGCGCGGGCGTTTCGCGCCTATGCCGACGGCCTGTGCGATCCCGATGGGCTCCTCCAGCGACTGCAGGAATTGAACCCCTCCGTCGCCTTCGTTAGCGGCTATCTGCACGGTCTCGCCGGTGTCGCCGGGACCCGCTGATCCGGGAACGGCCGGGCTTGACCCGCCCGGCGTGCGCGCAATCCTTGACCGGCTCGATCGTCGGCTGGTGACCCTGCTGGCCCTGCGCCTGAAGGTCGCCGACGCCATGGCCGCGTTCAAGTCGCCCGGGACGGTGCGCGATCCCGCCCGTATCGCGGCGGTGATCGATCATGTCCGTCAGCTGGCCGAGACGGTCGATCTGTCGCCGGACTTGGTCGAGGCTCTATGGCGGCAATTGATGCAAGCCAGCGCCGTCCGCCAGGCGCGGCTTGTGGCCTTGCACCGAAAAGCCGGCGACGCCGCCGCCGGCCTTCCTGTGCATCAGAACAGCCAGCCATGACTGCCGGCGACCGCCCCGAACACCGTCGTCAAGGCCAGGACCAGCAGCACCATATGGGCGGCGTGCAGCAGGCGGAACGCCTGATCCGGCGCGCGCTTGGCCCAGGCCGGAAAGAAGCGGTGGAGCAGAAAGGGCTCCACCACAAACAGCAGCAGGACAAACACGGCCCAGACGCACACCATGGCGTGCATCCACCAGAATCGTAGGTCGCTGAATCGGTCCCACAGCGCCATCCGCTCAACGAGATAGACGCCCGACAGGCCGACAAGCGCCACGGCCGTGCGCGCCTGCCAGATGAAGCGACGCTCGAAGGCTTCGAAAGCCGCCAGGCGGTCGGCGCCGAGAAGCCCCCTGCGAATGGCGGGAAGCGCAACGGTGGTGGCCATCGATACGCCGCCGATCCAGATCACCACGCCCAGCACGTGAATCACGCGCGCGAGAGCCAGGTCGTCCATGGGAGTTTGTCCTTGTTCTGATCGTCAAGCTCGGTCGGGCGCGCCTCTGGTCAAGGCGCTTCTCTGGAGGGGTCAGGGGCAATGGACCCGTCGCGCAGGGGCGTGATCTGGAGCAGCACATCGTCCTGGCGCGCAGCGGCCCAGTGTTCGCCCCCGACCACAGGCAGCAAGATCAGGCTGCCGGGACCAAACACCCGCTCCGCCGCCGGATCGACGATCCCGCCGTCGCCCCAGGACAGATGGCCGGACACGACCGTGATGAGCCGCAGTCCCCCTTCGCCGCCGTGCGGCGGCAGAAGTTGACCTTTTTCGATCCAAAGGAGCATGACGGCGGGACGGCCCTGAGCGTCGAGGGCGACGAGGGTGCGGCGTGCGCCGGCGACATCCGAAGACGGCAGGCGATCCACGTCCAGCCGCCGGGCCTGGGCGGCGGCGGAAAGGGGCAGGGCGGCCGATGCGACGGCGGCGAAGGCGAACAAAGACAAGCGCTTCATGATAGGGTCTTTCTTGCGAGGTTAGAATTTGAGGCTCACGCCCGCGCCGAAGGCGCGACCGTCGCCGGGAAGGAAAACCGCCTGATCGGCGCGCGCCTGGTCGACGACGAGGGTGGAGGCGGCGTAGGTTTCGTCGAACAGGTTCAGGCCTTCGGCGAAGACGACCAGGCCGTCGCGGATCTCGCGCTCAGCCCGCAGGTCGAAGACGGCGTAAGGGTCGCTGTAGAGGGTGTTGAGGTTGTCGATCGGCGTTTTTTCCGGAACCCAGCGCACCCCGCCTTGCAGCAGCCAACCCGGCCCAGGCCGCCAGTCCAGACCGGCCTGGACCCAATGCGGCGGCGTGCCGGCCAGATGATTGTCGCCGCGCAGAGGATCGTCGTGGAAGCGGAAGTCCTGCCAGGTATAGGCGAGGCGTCCGGTCAGGTCCGGCGTCATCCGTAAGCTCAGTCCCAGCTCCAGCCCCAGGTGACGGGTGCGAGGCGCATTGACCGCGCCCAATGACACGCCGGTTTCGTCGCGCAGGCTGAGGAGCTCGTTGCGCACCCAGGCGTGATAGGCGACGGCGTCCCAGGTCCAGGCGCCGGCTCGAGCGCGCCAGCCCATTTCTACGGTCGTCGCTCGCTGCGCCTTGAGCGCGGGGGTGGCGAAGACGGCTGCGGCCTGATTGGGCGCGGCGGGATTGGGGCGTCCCGGACTGCTGTTGGGCGTGCCGTTGACGGTGGCGAACAGATCATCGTGCGTCGGCGGTTCGAAGGTCTGATTGGCCGAGACGAAGACGGTTTGCCGGTGGTCCGGCCGCCAGGTCAGGCCGAGGGCCGGGCTCCAACCCTCGTAGGTTCGTTCATAGCTGGACCCGACCGTTGGGACGGCGCCGAACGGCAGAGCCAGGCCGGGATTGGCGGGACTATAGGCCGCCGTCGGCCGCGTGGACGGCGCGTAGCGGTCCTGGTTGTCGCGCGTGGCGCGCGACCAGGCCGCCGAAGGCGACAGGGTGAGCGTCCGTCCGAGCGGGAGGTTGAAGCCGCCGTTCAGGGACAGGGTGTCCGCCTTCAGTCGATTGCGGCCGAACTGCGCGCCTCGGCGTCCTGAGAGATTGAGATAATAGTCGCGGTCGGCGGTTCCGGTCACCCATTGCAGCGTGCCCTCGAACAAGGGGATGGCGCGCGCGGGATCGGGCGCATAGGCGTAACGGGCGACGACGGTGGCGTCGTCGCCGCGGGTGTCGCGCACGCCCGCCGAGATCGGAAACCGGAACATGTCGTCGGTCTGGGCATAACCCAAGGCGACGTCGATCAGATGGGCGTCCATCACGCCCGTGGCCCGAACCCCCGCATGGAATTGCGTGGCTTCGCGACGGGGCTGGTCGCGCACCACATTGGGGCCTGGATTGACGGCGCCCGTCGGCGTCACGGTCGGGCCGGTGAAGACGCTGCGCGAGCCGCTGTCGAGCAGGGCGCGGGTCAAGGGACCGGCGACGTCGAAGCCGAGGTCGGCGTAGCTGGCGAAGGCGCGCACTGTCACCCGATCCGACAGTCTCACGCCGAAGTTGGCGCCCACAGCCGATCGACTCGAGCCGTTATAAGTCCGGGAACCGTCCCGCTCGGTGTGGTCAACGCGCAGCAGAGCGTCGATCGTGTCGTGGACATAACCGGCCGAGGCGCCCGTCCCGATCTGGCCGAAGTCGCCGGCGGAGGCCTTGAGGCGCAGCCCGGGCGCGCTTCGTCCCGTCGGAGAGATGAGGTTCAAGGCGCCGCCGAGCACCGTCGCGCCGAGCCGGTTCGCGGCGTGACCGCGAAAGATCTCGATCGACTGGGCCTCGGCGGGGTTGGCGAAACCGACGATATAGGAGCCGTCGGCGCGATTGACCGGCAGGCCGTTGCGCAGCATCAGCACCCCGCGCTCGACGGGGTTCTGCTGCAGGCCGGATCCGCGAATCTGGATGCGGGGCTGATCGTTTCCGCCGAAGAAGTCCTGCACGACAACGCCCGGCGCGAAGGCGAGGGCGCGTGAAATCGTCAGATTGGCGCTTTGCGGCAGGTCATCCGCCTCGATCAGCCCTGTTGCGCCGGCCGTGGCGTTCAAGCGTTCGGCGGCCGAGGCGCGGCGGCCGATGACGACCACATCTTCCACAAAGCCCGGCGTGGCGGACTGCGCCTGGGCGGGCGCGGTGACAAGGCCCGGAGCGAAGCCGAGCGCGAGAGCGCTGCAGGTCAGAGCGAGACGAGCGACGCCGTGCGGTAAGAACGGCTGGGAGAGCGGAACGGGGAGGGGCACGGCGGGTCTCGATTTGCTAATGCGACCCGTTTTCATCTAAAGCATGCCGAACGGCGCTTTATTGCGCCAGCGCAAACTGCGGCGAGAAGTCCGCCCGATCCGGTGTCGATCCGGGCCCGCAGGAGAGGAACAGGCCCATGTCCGACCCCGTCCGGAGCGAGACCATCGCCGGTTTGGATCTGTTCCGGGGCGCCGCTTCGGCGACGTGCGCCGATCTCGCCGAGACTGTCCGGGTCGATCATCATCGAGCCGGAGCCTATGTCGGCGAACAGGGCGCGAAGGTGGAGCGGGCCTATGCGCTGAGCCGCGGCAGCGCCCGTCTGATCCAGACCGGCGCCGACGGCGGGCAGGCGCTGATCCGATTTCTGGGACCCGGCGACATGTTCGCAACGGCCGCGCTCTTTGCGCAAGGGCGCTTTCCGGCGGACATTGTGGCTCTGGAGGCGGTCGTGGTTCTGAGTTGGCCCCGCGAGGTGCTGTTCCGCATTATGGAACGCGACCCCGTGGTTGCGGTGAACGTCATTCGTATTCTGGGGACGCGCTTGGCGCAATTGCAGGAGCGGATAAGGGAGAAGTCCTTCTTGCGTGCTGACCAGCGCATCGCCCTGGCCCTTCTGCGGCTTCTGGACCCGTCCGGTCGTCCTCAAGACGCCGCCGCCATCACGATCCCGCTGCGCCGCCAGGACGTCGCCGAGTTCGCCGGTACGACCCTGTATACGGCGAGCCGCATCATCGCCGGATGGGAAAAGTCCCGTTGGCTAAAGACGACAGGACGCCGTCTCATGGTGCTGGATCCCGCCGCGCTGAGACGCCTCGCCGAGGACGGCGTGAACGGGTCCAGCGCCGCAACGCACGCTGCGGCGAGCCGATAGCCGCATCCGATTCAGTCGAAAACCACGGGGTCGCCGGCGGTGTCGAAGGCGAGGAAGCGCTGGATGGCCCCGGTGTTGACAGCCTCGACCATGTTTTCGAGCGCCCGGTCTATGTCGGGCTTGGCAGGGGCGTATCCGTCGCGCCCGGCAAGGGCCGCGGCGAACACCAGGCCCCAGGGCGGTCCGGCCGTCGCCGCTTCGGCGGCGAAAACGTCGAAGCCCGCCAGGTCCTCTGGCGCCTTGTCCACGCACATCAAGGGGGTCAGGGTTCCACCCCGACCCAGGCGATGACGCTCGCGCTGCTCGGGCGTCGGGGCGTCCGGCAAGGCCACGGCGGCGAAGACGAAAAGCAGGCGGTGCGGGGTCTGCTGGGCCAAGGCGGCGGCGACGAGTTGCTGAAAATGAGAGGTCTGGGTCATCCGAGCAGAATGCCGCCTGATCCCCGCGCTGGGCTTGCGCCTGAACAAATCACGTTCGATTTGATCCTCAGCTCCATGGCGGGGTCTGTCCCGTTGGCGAACCCGAGCCCCGGTTTTCGCGCTTCGGCCAGCGCGCCCCGACAATCTCGCTGACCCCTTGTGCGATGCAACATTCCATGCCAGCAATGTCAGGCGGCGTCCTAAAGCGCTGCGCGTAACGGGGCGTCCTCAATGAGGGGAGACGCGCCGGACATTCAGCAGATTTCGGCAATGAAGCCGCCCGGGGCGCTCTGACATGAGCGTGTCGAGGCGGCTTTCGTGCGTCCGCGATCCGCACCGGGTTTGAACAAGCCACCAAACATGGCGGGGGATGAAGGTGATGGACAAGCGCAGATTCCTGATGGCCGGCGGCGCGCTGCTGGCCGGCGCCGCAGCGGGCCTCGCCGGATGTGGCGAGAGCGAGCCGCGTTCGAACGGGGCCACGGCGCCGGCGGGGACGGTCGAAAAACCCAATCTCAAACTCGGCTTCATCAAGCTGACGGATATGGCGCCCCTGGCGATCGCCAAGGAGAAGGGCTTTTTCCTTGAGGAGGGCCTGAACGTCGCCCTCGAACCCCAGGCCAATTGGAAGGTCCTGCTGGACGGCGTGATCGGCGGCCAGCTGGACGCCGCCCACATGCTGGCGGGGCAGCCGATCGCGGCGACCATCGGTCTGGGCACCAAGGCCGATCTTATCGCGCCGCTCAGCCTGGACCTGAATGGAAACGCCATCACGGTGTCGAACCGGATCTGGGCGCAGATCGCGCCGACCCTGCCCAAGGGCGCCGACGGCAAGCCCTTGCATCCGATCTCGGCCGCCGTCCTGAAGCCGGTCGTCGAGCGTTTCCGGTCCGAGGGGCGTCCGCTCAAGTTCGGCATGGTCTTCCCGGTCTCCACCCACAATTACGAGCTTCGCTATTGGCTGGCGGCCGGCGGGATCCATCCCGGCTTCTATCTGCCGCGCGACGTGGCGGGCACGACCGGCGCGGACATCCAGCTGTCGGTCACGCCGCCGCCCCAGATGCCCGCCACCCTCGAAGCCGGCACCATCGAGGGCTATAGCGTCGGCGAGCCTTGGAACCAGGCGGCCGTCAAGAAGAAGATCGGCGTGCCCCTCATCGCCGATCACGACATCTGGCCCCGCAATCCCGAGAAGGTCCTGGGCATGACCCGGGCCTTCGCCGAGACCTATCCCGCCGCCACCACCGCCCTGATCCGCGCCCTGATCAAGGCCCAGCAGTGGCTGGACGCCGACCAGGGCGCCAATCGCCCGGAGGCGGTGCAGATCCTGGCCCGCTCCAACTATGTCGGGGCCGACGCCGACGTGATCGCCGCCTCCATGACGGGGCGGTTCACCTATGCGCCCGGCGATGTCCGCCCCGCCCCGGAGTTCAACATCTTCTTCGGAAGCTTCGCCGGCTATCCGTTCGCTTCCGACGCGGTCTGGCAACTGACTCAGATGCGCCGGTGGGGCCAGATCGCCGAGGATCGTCCCGACGCCTGGTACCTGGAAACCGCTCAGGCGGTCTATCGCGCCGACCTCTATCTGGCCGCCGCGCGCGCGCTGGTCGCCGAGGGGGTGATCCCGGCCGAGTCCGTCCCGGAGACGGACGGCTTCAAAGAGGTGCAGACCGGCTTCATCGACGGCGTCGCCTACGACGGGCGCGCGCCCAACGCCTATCTGGCCAAGTTCGCCATCGGTCTGAAACAGGGTCAGCGGGTCGCCGCCTCCGGCGTCTCGCCGGCCTGATCGCGCAAAGGGGAGAAGATTGATGCTGACGAACCAGGTCGCGCCCGACGGTGAAACGCCCGCCAAGGTCATCGGTCGCATACCGTCCGAGACGGCGCCGCGTCGGACGCCGTCCGAGGACGCCGCGTCCGACACCCGTTCGGCGTCGGAGGAGGGGAGAGCGTCCAGGCTCGTCCGTTTCGCCGCCGGGCTTGGAGTCAAGCTGGGGGCCAGATT
>NZ_JAHFPF010000173.1 GCF_023259385.1 Brevundimonas sp.
ATGCTGAGCGCCACCACCCAGACCAAGAATGAGAGCGCCGCCGAGGTGGTCGGCCTGGTGCTGGCCGAGTTCGACCGGCTGAAGACCGAGGCAGTGACCGAACAGGCCGTGACCGACCGCGAGGCCTTCCTGACCGGCGGCTTCTCGCGCAACGTTGAGACCACCGGCGGTCTGGGCGGGGTGCTGGCCGAGGCCGTGACCTACGGCCTGCCGCTGACCGAGATCGGGACCTACGCCGGCAAGATCAACGCCACGACGCCGGAGACGGTGCGCGCGGCGGCGCAGGCCATCGGCTCGGACCAGGCCTATGTGGTGGTGGTCGGCCAGGCCTCGATGTTCATCGACGCCCTGCGCGCGGCGCACCCGGACGTGGTGGTGATCCCGGCGGCGGAACTGGACTTGGACAGCGCGACGCTGGGGCTGTGAAGCCAGTGGTTGGTGATTAGTGGTTCGTGGCTGGTAGGCAGCGGGGTGTCGTCGGGTGCGGCGCTGCCCCCCGTCCAGACCATCCGCTGATCACTAGCCACTAATCACTTTCAGCTAAGCGACTGACCGCAGGGTGGGCGGCGGCGTTGCGCGTCGTCCACCGGGTGCGAAATCCTGCGAATGGGAAATTGCGTTCGGACGGAAACTGGGGCTGTCTGAGCTCCGGAGGCGCCCCTTGATCAACCGCCCATCGCCGGTCCTGGTTTCGCTCGCGACGTTTGCGATGCTGGTCGGCTGCACGGCTGAAGAAGGACGGGCGGGAGGGCAGGCCGACAAGGCGGCGCCCCGCCGCGTGGCGCCTATCGCCCCGGATCAAGTCAGGTTCTACCTGGCGGGCGCGACGATCCCGCCGCCGGAAACCGTTTCCGACTTCCCCACCGAAATGTTCTTCGACAACGGCCACTACCGGCTCCAGGGCCGCGGAGCCGAAGAGGGGGTGTACGACGTCTCGGGGAACCGGGTCTGTGTGAGGCTTCAGGCGGCCGACGACCCGGTCTGTCGGTATGCCTATCTGATCGACGGCAGGGCCGTCCTGTCGACGGCCGCCGAGGCGGCGGCGGTGACGGCTGAGAATTCCGGATACCTCAAGCGGGGGCCGCCCTCGTCGGTCCGTCGGGGGGCTTCAGGGCGGTCCGCCGGGGCCGTTCCGATCAGCGAGGAGCGGGCGCGCGCCGCCCTGGTCGGGCGGACCATCTCCAGATCGCCGGAGGTCACCGAGAGCGGATCCGAAAGGTTCGCCGCGGACGGCGGCTGGCTGCTGATGGCGCTGGATGGCGCCGAGGGCCGCTACACGATCAGGGACAACCAGGTGTGTGTGAAGGTGGCGGTCGGCAATGCCCGCCCAGGCTGCCGCTACCTGTACGCGGCGGACCGCGGGCTGGTGCTATCGACCTCGCCGGACCCCGCCGAAATCGCGCCGTCCAACTCCATCCCCATCGTTTACGACAGTCCCGATTGAGCGAGGGAAAAGCATCGGGGGTTGGACAGAGTGGCTGGTGGGCAGCGGGGTGTCGCCGGGGGCGGCGCTGCTCCCCGGCCAGACCATCCACCAACCACTAGCCACTAATCACTTTTGGCCGCGAAAGGCCGCGATGGCGTCGCCGGTCTTCTTCACCTGGGCCTCGATGCCGGCCCAGTCGCCGGACTTCACGGCGGCGTCGGTGATCAGCTTGGAGCCCATGCCCGCGGCGACGATGCCCGAGCCGAACCATTTGGCGATGCTGGCCTCGTCGGGATCGACGCCGCCGGTGGGCATGATCTTGGTCCAGGGCATGGGGCCGAGCACCGCCTTGACGAAGTCGACGCCGCCGACGCTGGCGCCCGGGAACAGCTTGACGATCTCGCAGCCCAGCTCGTGCGCCTGACCGATCTCGGTGACGGAGCCGCAGCCGGGGAAGTAGGCGGTCATGCGCCGGTTGCAGACCCTGGCCACGTCGGGGACGAGGCAGGGGCTGACGATGAAGCGCGCGCCCCGGTTCAGATAGAGGCTGGCCGTGCCCGCATCGACGACCGAGCCGATGCCCAGGATGATGTCCGGATCGGTCTTCTGCAGCTCGCGCGCGATGTCGCCGAACAGGTCGACGGCGAAGTCGCCCCGGTTGGTGAACTCGATGGCCTTGGCCCCGCCGCGCGAACAGGCGCGGATGACGTTCAGGCAGACCTCGGGATCGGCGTTGTAGAAGACGGGGGCCACGCCCTGTGCTTCGAGGGCGGTGAGGACGGCGAGGCGGTCGTGGCGCATTTCAATCTCCGCTCATCCCGGCGAAAGCCGGGATCCAGTCCTTTGGGCGACCGGTAGAGCCCATGATCCGTCATGCTTATCCCACCCGGACCGCAAGGCGAAAGCACTGGGTCCCGGCTTTCGCCGGGATGAGCGGAACTTATTGTTTCGCTAGCGCCACGATCCGCCCGACCAGCGCGCTCTCCGGATCGAACAGCGGGTCCAGGACGGTGAAGTGGTTCAGGCCGGGCAGGGCCTCGTAGCGGGTCTGGACGCCGTTGTTTCCCCAGTGGTCGGCCATCATCCGCGACTGGCGCAAGAACTCGGGGCTTTCGTCGGCGCCGACGACGCAGTCCAGGATCGTGCCGCCCGGCGTCGAGCCGTCGGGGATCGGCCAGAAGATCGGCGACAGGGCGGCGGCCTCGTTGGTGTCCAGGTCCAGCGCCGTGTTCAGCGAGGTGTGGATCAGGGGGCGCAGGTCGAAGACGCCGCTGATGGCGACGGCGGCGGAGGCGCGGGCCTCGCTGAGCATGCAGGCGGCCATGTGGCCCCCGGCGGAATGGCCGAAGACCACGGGGCGCTTGCCACCGTTGCGGGCGCGGGTCAGGTCCACGGCGGCGCGTACCTGCTTCAGGATGGCGCCCAGCCGCACGGCGGGGGCGAGATCGTAGGAGGGGATGGCGAGGCTGACGCCGTGCTGAAGGAAGGCGGGGGCGATCCCGCTGAACCAGTCCTTGTCCAGCGCCTGCCAGTAGCCGCCGTGCAGGAAGACGGCGACGGGAGCGTCGGGGCCGGCGGAGAACAGGTCCATGACTTGGCGGTCGCCGGGGCCGTAGGCGAGGGTCTCGGGCGCATGGGCCGCGACGGCGGCCTCGGCGGCGGCCTTCCAGCGGTTCAGGACGGCCGGATGGTCCGGCACGCGGGCGCGGTTATTGTACTCGGCCTCGTAGTCGATCTCGCCAACCGCCTTATCAGCCACGTCGCCATCCGCTAGACCACCCCCGAACCGCCAGGAGAGACAGCCGCCATGATGACCGCCATCTTCGTCTTCATCAAATGCGAGCTGGGCCACGCCAACGACGTGGCCGCCGACATCGTGGACAATGTCGAATACGTCTCGGAGGTCTATTCGACCTCGGGCCAGTACGACCTGCTGGCCAAGTTCCAGCTGCCGAAGGATCTGGACATCGGCACCTTCGTGACCCGGTCGGTGCAGACACGGCCGAACATCCGTGACAGCTTCACCGTGATCACCTTCTCGCCGTTCCTGCCGACCAAGGGCTAGGGTCCTGCAGACATTCGGAGGACGTCGCGCGTGAACCGTATCCTCCTGAGTGTGATCGCCGTCGCCATGATCGGCTGCGGGCCAACGTTCGGGGGACCCGACCCGGTCTTTCCGATCAGCGCGCGGGACCGGGAGGGCGCAGCCTGGTTTCCGCAGGCTCTACAGGAGACGATCCTGCGATGCGGCCCGTTTGGACCGGGCGCCCGGCGGGAGCTGATGGACGAGCATAAGGCCGCCTGGTACGGCGGACATCTGGCCGCCGCGGGGGAGGCGCCGCTGTTCCGGAGCAACGGGCGGAGCCTGCGCTTCACCTGGCTGAGGACCTTCGATGCGCCGGTGGTGATCCGTCTGGACACGGGTGCTGACGGCGCGGTGACGATGGCGGCGACCGAACTGTCCGGGCACGGCGGCTATGAGCCGGGGACGATCGCGAGGCGGATCGAGCGCCGCCTGTCCACCGGCGAGGTCGCGGCCCTGAAGCGGGTGGTGGAGCAGACCGGGGTCCTGAAACAGACGGCCGCCACGTGCGACGCAGGGCTGGACGGCGCTCAATGGGTTGTCGAGTCCAACGGGCCGGACGGCTATCGCTTCGTGGAACGGCAGTCGCCTGAGAGCGGGCCGGTGCGCGTGTTCGGGCTGCACCTGGTCGGGCTGACGGGCTGGGCCTACGACAGCGTGTACTGAGGCCAGGTCGTCAGGTTTTCGCCCGTTCAGGCCTGGTGCGGGCAGGGTGGGCGGGACGACCCTCGTCGCGGGCCTCTTCGGCGTCATCGTCGTCGCCGACCTTTTCCTCCACCGTGGCCGAGAGGCGCTGGAACACGCCGAGCCCGACCAGAACGAGAACGGCCGCGACGATCAAGGCGGTCGGATAGAGCATCTGGGTGATGTCCTCCCGCGCGGTCTTGAAGACCATGACCAGGCCTTCGAGGAAGAGGGCGATGATGATGGTGGAGAGGAATTTGGTCAGGCTGCGGCGCGCCTCGGAGGCGCTGCGCCGTTCTGACCCGCGACGGACCTCGTCCTCGAACAGGTATTTGGCCACGTCGAAGACGGCGATGGCGACGATGACGTAGCCCAGGGTGTCGAGGATGGCGTCCGCCGAGCTGTCGCCGGATGAGGTGAAGGCCCCCGCCGCTTCCCTGAGACCGAGGACGACGAGGCCGATGGCGAGCAGCATCAGCAGCAGGCTGGCCGCCGCGAAGACGGCGCGGGTGATGTAGGTCATGAAGGTCCTCCGCCCGTCTAACGCGATCACGGGTTCGAGCGTTGCCGCGACGTCACCCGTGGTCAAACGCAACGGAGTGCTGCTAGCGTCGTCGAAAGAGGAAACGCGGCCCCCGCCTGCGGGGGGATGACGGGGATTCAAATGACCGATCTCGAGACCTTCCGCGCGGAGACCCGCGCCTGGCTGGAAGAGAACTGCCCGCCGGAGGTGCGCGGGCCGCTGGACAATGACGAGGACCGGGTCTGGGGCGGGCGCAATCCGACCTTCAAGACGCCGGCCCACAAGCTCTGGATGGAGCGGATGGGCGCGCGCGGCTGGACCGCGCCGGAGTGGCCGAAGGAATACGGCGGCGGGGGGCTGAGCCGTGAGGAGGCCAAGGTGCTGGGCTCCGAACTGCGCCGGATCGGGGCGCAGATGGCGCTGTCCAGCTTCGGCATCTGGATGCTGGGCCCGGCGCTGCTGCAGTTCGGGACCGAGGAACAGAAGAAGCGCTTCCTGCCCGAGATCGTGCGCGGCGAGATCCGCTGGTGCCAGGGCTATTCCGAGCCGGGAGCGGGGTCGGACCTGGCCAATGTGCAGACGAAAGCAGAGGACAAGGGCGACCACTGGATCGTCAACGGCCAGAAGATCTGGACGTCGTACGCCGACAAGGCCGACTGGATCTTCTGCCTGGTGCGGACCGATCCGGCGGCGCCGAAACACCTGGGTATCTCGTTCGTGCTGTTCGACATGGCCACAAAGGGCGTGACGACCAAGCCGATCACCCTGATCAGCGGCAAGAGCCCCTTCTGCGAGACCTTCTTCGACGATGTGCGCGTGGAGAAGGAGAACCTGGTCGGGACGCTGAACCGCGGCTGGGACGTGGCCAAGGCGCTGCTGGCCCATGAGCGGACCATGATCGGCGCCATCGGCGAGGCGGGCGGCGGACGGCCGCTGGGCCAGGTGGCGACGGACTCCATCGGCAGCGACGATGAGGGCCGGCTGGACGACCTGATGCTGCGCGCGCGGGTGGCCGAACTGGAGATCGACGCCGCGGCCTTCCGTCTGGCGATGGAGCGGGCGGGCGATCAGATGAAGGCCCGCCAGGCCCATCCGGCCATCGCCTCGATGCTGAAATACTACGGCTCGGAGCTGAACAAGCGCCGCCACGAACTGCTGATGGCGGCGGGCGGCGCCGAGGCGCTGGAGTGGGAAGGCGAGCGGTCGCGCAACGGCACGGCGGCCCGCGACTGGCTGCGCACCAAGGCCAACTCGATCGAAGGCGGCACCAGCGAGGTGCAGCTGAACATCATCGCCAAACACCTTCTGCAACTGCCGGGAGCCTGACGCCCATGCCGCTGATCCTGACGGAAGAGCAGACCATGCTGAAGGAAGCCGCCGACGGCTTCCTGAGCGAGAACGCGCCCATCGCCCACCTGCGGAAATTGCGCGACAGCCGCGACGCCGACGGGGTGTCGCGCGACCTTTGGAAGGCGTTCGGCGAGATGGGCTTCGCGGGCGTGATCATCCCCGAGGAGCACGGCGGCTCGGGCCTGGGCGCGGTCGAGGCCGGGGTGGTGGCCGAGGCGTTGGGGCGGACCCTGACGCCGTCGCCCTTCATGGGCTCGGGCGTGCTGTCGGCCAAGGTGCTGACCGACGGCGGCTCGGCGGAACAGCAGGCGCAGTGGCTGCCGAGGATCGCGGCGGGCGAGGCGATCATGTCGCTGGCCGTCGACGAGGGCGCCAAGCATGCGCCGTCCAGAATCGCGACGGTGGCCGAACGCGCGGGCAACGGCTTCAAGCTGAACGGCGCCAAGGGCTTCGTGCTGGACGGCCACGTCGCCGACGCCCTGATTGTGGCGGCCCTGACCGAAAACGGCCTGACCCTGTTCCTGGTCGACCCGAAGACGAAGGGTGTGGAGATCGAGCGCACGGTGATGGTCGATGCGCACAATGCGGCGCGGGTGACCCTGACGGATGTCGAGGTCGACGCGGACGCGGTGATCGGTTCGGTGGACGGCGGCGAGGACCTGCTGGAAGGCGCGCTGAACCTGGGCCGGGCCTGTGCGGCGGCGTCGCTGAGCGGCGCGGGCGACCAGGCCTTCCAGGTCACGCTGGAGTACCTGCGGACCCGCCAGCAGTTCGGCAAGCTGATCGGCGAGTTCCAGGCGCTGCAGCACCGGGCGGCCCACCTGTACAGCGAGATCGAGATCGCCCGGGCGGCGACGATCGGCGCCCTGCAGGCGCTGGACGCCGGCAAGCCGAACGCGGCGCTGGCCGTGTCGGTGGCCAAGGCCAAGGCGGGCCGGGTGGCCGAGTTGGCGGTGCAGGAAGCGGTGCAGATGCACGGCGGCGTGGGCATGACCGACGAGTTCGACGTCGGCCTGTTCATGAAGCGGGTGCGGGTGCTGAACGAACTGCTGGGGGATGCGGGATTCCATCAGGAGCGGATGGCGCAGAGCCAGGGGTTCTGAAGCCCCGAAAGCGTCACAATGGCGGGCGGAAGTAGGGCCCGGGGGGGACTCTCATGCGCGCCTTGCTGCTTTCCATCATCCCGACGCTGATCGGGGGCGCCGCACTGGCCCAGGCCGGTCCGGGACCGGCCGAAACCTTCGCCGAGGCGAGGGCGATCTGCGAGACCGACGGCGGAGCGCTGTGGGGCGCGCCCCTGTGCACGCCGGTGCTGCTGGTCGATCCGGCGACGCGCACCGTCCATACGGCCCGGCGCGGCGACAGCGACGCCCTGAAGCCCGAGGACGGTCTGTTCGTCGGAACCCTGCCGGAGACCGTCAACATCGCGAACACGGCGGTGGACTGGGACGGCGTGCGCTGGGCCATGCTGATCCGGCCCCTGCCCGAGAATCCGACGGAGCGCCGGGCGCTGCTGGCCCATGAGATCTGGCACGGGGTGCAGAGGGACCTGGGCCTGCCGGCGGGATCGCCGACGCCGGAACACCTGTCGACGACCGAGGGCCGGGTGCTGATGCGGCTAGAGTGGCGGGCGCTGGCGGCGGCCTTGCGCGCCGCGGACCCGGCCGCCCGGGACCAGGCCGTGGCGGACGCGCCGGCCTTCCGCGCGGCGAGGCGGACCCTGACCGCGCAGGCCGGGGACCAGGAGCGGCAGCTGGAGATGAA
>NZ_JAHFPF010000174.1 GCF_023259385.1 Brevundimonas sp.
CCGCGCCGAGCTGGAAGGTCTGGCCGAGGTGCTGCGTCGCCACCCGCACGTCTGGGTGCTGACCGACGACATGTACGAGCACCTCGTCTATGGCGACTTCGAATACACCACCATCGCCCAGGTGGCGCCGGACCTGATCGACCGCACCCTGACGGTCAATGGCGTCAGCAAGGCCTACGCCATGACCGGCTGGCGCATCGGCTACGCGGGCGGGCCCAAGCCGCTGATCGACCTGATGCGCAAGGTGGCCAGCCAGACGACCTCCAACCCCGCCAGCATCAGCCAGTGGGCGGCGGTCGAGGCGCTGAACGGCCCGCAGGACTTCATGGCCGAGCGCCGCGACGCCTTCGAAAAGCGCCGCGACCTGGTCGTCTCCATGCTGAACCAGACCGCGGGCGTCACCTGCGCCACGCCCGAGGGCGCCTTCTATGTCTATCCGTCCATCGCCGGCCTGATCGGCAAGACGACGGAGACGGGCGTGGTCATCGACGGCGACGGGACCTTCGCCGCCGAACTGCTCAACGCCGAGGGCGTCGCAGTCGTGCAAGGCGAAGCCTTCGGCCTCAGCCCCTATTTCCGCATCAGCTACGCGACGTCGGAAGACGTGCTGGAAGCCGCCTGCGAGCGGATCCAGCGCTTCTGCGCCAGCCTCAAGTAAGCCCTTCTCCCCTCGGGGGGAGAAGGTGGGCGGCGGAGCCGCCCGGATGAGGGGGCTGTCAGCTCCAGAAACGGAAAGAGGGGGAGCCGTCTGCGGCATCCCCCTCACCCGTCTCGCTTCGTGATCCACCGTCTCCCCCGGAGGGGAGAAGGTTCAATGATCAGATCATCGCCATGCCGCCGTTCACGTGCAGCGTCTGCCCCGTGACATAGGCGGCTTCGTCCGACGACAGATAGACGGCCGCCGCGGCGATCTCGTCGCCCGTGCCCAGGCGGCCGGCGGGGATGTTCTTCAGGATGGTCTCGCGCTGCTGGTCGTTCAGCACGTCGGTCATCGGCGAGGCGATGAAGCCCGGGGCGATGCAGTTCACGGTGATCCCGCGCGAGCCGACTTCCTGGGCCAGCGACTTGGAGAAGCCGATCATGCCGGCCTTGGACGCCGCATAGTTGGTCTGGCCAGGGTTGCCGGTGACGCCGACCACCGAGGTCACGCCGATGATGCGGCCCGAGCGGCGCTTCATCATCCCCTTCATCGCCGCGCGCGACAGGCGGAAATAGCTTTCCAGGTTGATCTTGATGACCTGCTCGAAGTCCTCGTCCTTCATCCGCATCAGCAGGCCGTCCTTCGTGATCCCCGCATTGGCGACCAGGATGTCCAGCGGCGAACCGGCGGCTTCCTCCGCGCGAGCGACAAGGCCATCGACCGATTCGGCGTCCGACAGGTTGGCGGCGGCGGCGAAGGCGCGCTCCCCCAGCTCCTTGGCCAGGTCCTGAAGCACCGCTTCGCGCGTGCCGGACAGGACCACCGTCGCGCCTTGCGCGTGCAGGGCGCGGGCCACCGCGCCGCCGATGCCGCCGGTCGCGCCGGTCACCAGGGCCGTCTTGCCAGTGAGGTTGAACATTTTCAAAGCTCCGCCATTTCGTGGGTGGGGTCTAACCGAGCCCGCGCCAGATCGCCAGAGGAACGCCCGATGGACCGAAACCGCCTCATCGCCGACCGCCGCGCCCTCCTGCTCGGCGCCGGCGCGTTCGGCCTGTCCGGTTGCGCCACGTTCGGCGGCGGCGCGGCCGCGCCGGAGGTCCGCGGTCTGGAGCGCCTGCCCCTGAGCCAGAGCGTGCTCAACCGCTTCGTGGCCGAGCGCCGCCTGCCCGGCGCCTCGGTCGGGGTGCGAGCCCCGGACGGCAGTGACATCTTCATCCGGGCCGGAACGCTGGACTTCAACGTCTTCGACCGCGTCGGCCCCGACAGCCTGTTCCGCATCTTCTCCATGACCAAGCTGGTCACCGGCGCGGCGGCGGCCGTGCTGATGGAGGACGGCAGGCTGACGCTGGATGCGCCGGTCGCCGAGATCATTCCCGAGTTCGCCGCCCTGAAGGTCGCCACCAACCCCGCGCAGGGTTTGGCCGCCCGCCCGGCGCGCAACACCATGACCATCCGCCACCTGCTGACCCACACCAGCGGCCTGACCTATTCCATCGCCGGAGACGGCCCGGTCCAGCGCGCCTATCGCGAGGCCGGGATCACCCCCGGCGCGCCGCGCGGAGACGACCCACAGGTCCGGGATCTGGATGACATGGCCGCCAGACTGGCCGACATCCCCCTGATCGCCGAGCCGGGCGCGGCCTATAACTACAGTGTCTCGCTGGACGTGCTGGGCCTGGTGATCCAGCGCGCATCCGGCGTGGCCTTCCCCGATTTCGTCCAGCGGCGCATCCTCAATCCGGTCGGCATGGACGACACCGTCTGGCGGCTGCGCGAAGGCGACGCCGCGCGGCTGATGCAGGTCTACGCCTATGGCCGCGACCGCGCCGCGCCGCCGACCGCCGTGGCGGCCCTGTCGGCCGAGGCCTACGCCCGGCCCGTGACCCTCTATTCGGGCGGCGGCGGCCTGATCTCCTCGACGCGCGATTACCTCGGCTTCCTGTCCATGCTGCTGAACGACGGCCGCGCCGGACGCGTGCGGGTGATGAAGCCGGAGACGGCGCACCTGATCCGCACCGACATCCTGCCCGAGGGCCTGACCGCGGAAGGCGGCGGCTTCGGCTTCGGCGGCTGGATCGCCCGCCCCGGCCACAGGCGTCAGGGCGAGTTCGGCTGGAGCGGCGCGGCCGGCACCCAGGGCTGGATTGACCCGGAGCGGAATTTCGCCGCCACCCTGATGATCCAGGCCATGCCCTACCGCGCGGTCGACATCCTCAGCGAGCTGCGCCCCGCGCTGGACGCCGATCTGGGGATCGTGCGAACTGCCTAAATCGGCGGGGAAAACACCATGCGGGTTTCAGCACTCGGCTTGATGATCGGCATGGGCGTAATCCCCTTGCTGCCGGGCTGCGCCGGTCGAAGCGACAATCTCGCCTCTATCCTCAACGCCCCATGGGCATATCAAGGACAGCGCCTGACAGTCCTTGTCTATCCCCGTGACGTCGGCGACGGTTCCTACT
Source organism: Brevundimonas sp. (assembly GCF_023259385.1). GTDB lineage: Bacteria > Pseudomonadota > Alphaproteobacteria > Caulobacterales > Caulobacteraceae > Brevundimonas. Next base: position 3,100 of record NZ_JAHFPF010000174.1, read on the forward strand.
TGGCTTGCCTCGATCCCTGTCCTGATCGTGCGCCGGAGAGCTTCGGCAATACTTGGGTCGTTCCCATCGACCCTGACGCCTTCAAGGGCTGGAATGGCGCAAAGGCCGTTCGGCTGAGCGTTGTGATGAATGCATCCAGCTACGCTCCCAACGCCGTTTCGGCGCACTTCCCGATCTGGCTGGAAGATGCGACGCCGGAAGACCGACAACGCCCTTAGACGCCAAACGCGCCCCACAACAGCGTCAGCATCAGCGGCGCCCACGACAGGCCCAGCAGCATCCACGCCTCGCGCGCGTCGCGGCGCCAGTAGCGGTACGCACCACCCGCCACGGCGGCCAGCATGGCCGCCGCCGTCAGCCCGCCCATCAGGTCAAATCCGCCGCGCACTGACAGCACCAGCGTCAGCCCGGCATAGAGCACCGGCGGGATCGCCAGCGCCGCCCAACTCGCGACGGTCAGCCGGCGAAGCGCCGTCGCCTTGGTCACAGCGACTTGGCGAACGCTTCCAGCTCTTCCGGCGTGTTCAGCGACAGGCTTTCGGCGTCCGGCGCGATGCGCTTGGCCATGCCGGTCAGCACCTTGCCCGAGCCGATCTCGGCGAAGCGGGTCACGCCGCCTTCCGTCGCCATCCACTCCATCGACTCGCGCCAGCGCACCCGGCCCGTGACCTGTTCGACCAGCAGGCGGCGCAGGACTTCCGGATCGGTTTCCGGACGGGCAGTGACATTGGCCACCACCGGCGCGACCGGGGCCACGATGGTCGCGGCGGCCAGGGCGGCGGCCATCTCGTCGGCGGCGGGCTGCATCAGCGGGCAGTGGAAGGGCGCCGAGACGTTCAGCGGGATCGCCCGCGCGCCCAGTTCCTTGGCCTTCTCGATGGCGCGATCCACGGCGGCCTTGTCGCCCGAGATGACGATGTTGCCGGCGTTGTTGTCGTTGGCGACCACGCAGACGCCGACTTCCGAGCCCGCCTTCGCGGCTTCCTCGGCCAGGGCCAGGTCCGTCTTCGGTCCGATCAGCGAGGCCATGGCGCCCTTGCCCACCGGCACGGCGCGCTGCATCGCCTGGCCGCGCAGCTTCAGCAGGCGGGCGGTGTCGGCCAGCGAGATCGAACCGGCGGCGCACAGGGCCGAATATTCGCCCAGCGAGTGGCCGGCCACGAAGGCGGCGCGGCTCACGTCCACGCCGAACTCGACCTTCAGCACGCGGGCGGCGGCGGCCGACACGGCCATCAGGGCCGGCTGGGCGTTCTCGGTCAGGGTCAGCTGGTCCTCGGGTCCTTCGCGCATCAGCACGGACAGCTTCTGGCCCAGCGCCTCGTCGACCTCGTTGAAGACGTCGCGGGCCGAGGCGAAGGCGTCGGCCAGCGCCGCCCCCATGCCGACCGACTGGCTGCCTTGTCCGGGGAACAGAAGGGCGAGGGTCATGGGTGGGCTCCGAAGCCGTGAATCAAGGCCGCAGCGATAGGCCGGGCGTGACGCAGGGGCAAGCCCGCGGCCTCAGGCCCAGAGGTGGATCGCGTCGGACGCCGGCTGCGCCTCCACCGGCGCCGTCTCCCCCGCATAGCTGATGCGGCTCTCGCGCCCGCCGCAGACGCAGCGGAAGCGTTGTGACCGTCCCGCCGTCGGCCAGTCGCGGGCCGGACCGAACAGGACCTTCGCCTCCAGCAGGGCGACATGCACGCAGCCCGGCGACAGGCAGCGCACGATCATCCGCCCGCGCGGCATATCCATTTGAGATTCGGCCATGAGTCCTCCCGGACCCGGACGCTAGCCGGGCTCGCCTGTGAGTCTCAAGGCCAATTCGTTCTACCTTTGTTCTATATCCACAGCGATGATCGAACCGGCGTGATCTGAACCACGGCCCTAGAACAGCACCGCCGGGTTCATGATCCTGAGCGGATCGATGGCCGCGCGCACCGCCTGCATGGTGGCGACCTCAAGCGGCGTCTTGTAGCGCCGGGCCTCCTCGGTCTTCAGGCGGCCCAGCCCGTGCTCGGCCGAGATGGACCCGTCGTAGCGGGCGACGATGTCGTGCACGATCTCCGACCCGGCCATCCAGCGGCCGATGAAGGCGGCGTGGTCCACGCCCGGCGGGCACAGCACGTCGTAGTGCATGTTGCCGTCGCCGACGTGGCCGAAGGCGCTGATCCGCGCGCCCGGCTCGAACTTTTCGACCGCCACGGCGGCCTCGTCCAGGAAGTCGGCGATGCGCGAGACGGGCACCGACACGTCGTGCTTCCAGCCGCCGCCCTCGGGCTTCTGGGCCGCCGACTGCTCCTCCCGCACCTTCCAGAAGGCGGCGCGCTGGGCGTCGTTCTGGGCGATGGCGGCGTCCACGATCAGCCCGGCCTCGAAGGCGTCCGACAGCAGCCGTTCCAGCGCAGCGTCGGCCGCCCCCGGCTCGCCCGAGGCCAGTTCGATCAGCACATACCAGTTCGGCGTCGACTCCAGCGGCTCGCGCGTATCGGGGATGTGCTTCAGCACGAACTCCATCCCGATCCGCTTCATCAGCTCGAAGGCCTCGACCCCGCCGCCGGTCTCGGCCTTGGCCCGCGCCAGCAGCTCGATGGCCGCATGGGCGGTCTCCAGCCCCACCATGGCCGTGGCCCGCGAGCGCATGATCGGGAACAGCTTCAGCGTCGCCGCCGTCACCACCCCCAGCGTCCCCTCCGCCCCGATCAGCAGTTGCTTGAGGTCATAGCCGGTGTTGTCCTTCCTCAGCCGCTTGAGGCCGTGGAAAATCCGGCCGTCCGGCATCACCGCCTCGAGGCCCAGGACCAGGTCGCGCATCATGCCGTAGCGCACCACCTGGGTGCCGCCCGCATTGGTCGAGATGACCCCGCCGATGGTGGCCGACCCTTCCGACGCCAGGCTCAGCGGAAACCGCCGCCCCGCCGCCGTCGCCGCCTGCTGCGCCTCCAGCAGGGTCACCCCCGCCTCCACCGTCATGGCGTCGTCCAGCGGCGTCACGTCCCGCACCGCCCTCAGCTTGCGCGTCGACAGCAGCACCTCGCCATAGGGGATCTGCCCTCCGACCAGGCCGGTGTTGCCGCCCTGCGGCACGATAGCCACGCGATGCTCGGCGCAGATCGTCACCAGCCGCGCCACCTCCTCGGTCGAGCGCGGCGTCAGCATCAGCGGCGTGTTCCCGCTCCAGCGGTTCCGCCACTCCGTCAGCCACGGGGCGATGTCGGACGGATCCTCGGTCCAGCCGCCATGACCGGCGGCGGCCTTGAGGGCGGCGAGAGCTTCAGGAGACGGGGAGGTCATGGGGATTTGTGGCAAGGCGCGGGCGATTGCGCCAGTTCAAACGGCCACTAGCGGAGCTAAAACCAGCCCGCCTCCTTCAGCACCGCTCTGTAAGTCCGGCTCACCGGCGCCGTCAGCCCGCCGGCGAGGCGTATCTCCCCCGCGCCGCGCCGCCACTGAACGCCCTCCACCGCCTCTGCCGCCACCCACCACGAGCGGTGCACGCGCCAGCCGTGGGCCAGGGCCAGTTCGTCCAGCGCATCGGCGAAGCGCAGGGTGATCATCTCCGCGCCGGCGTCGGTATGGACCTTCAGATAGTGGTCGTGCGCCTCGATCGCGATCAGCCGCGCCTCGCGGCGCTTCGCCGACAGCCGCCGCCGGAAGGCCGCCTCGGCCTCGGGCAGCGGCGGGGCGATGACGGTCCGGGTCTCGACCCGCACGGGCGCGCGCCGCCAGACCAAGGCCCGCACCGCCATCACCGCCAGCATGATCGGCCACACCTGCCACAGCAGCCACAGGTAGGCCGGCCAGGTGATCGGCTGGTCCACGAGCAGAGACTGAGTGACCAGCACCAGCAGCGTCACCGGCGGCGTCATCAGCACCGAGACCGCCGCCACCCGCCGCCAGGGTCTGGTGATGCGCCGGCCCAGCCGTTCGTCCGCCACGACCCCGATCAGCCCGCCCCCGACGATGCAGATCATCCAGTAGACATAGCGCTCCGTCGCGGGGGCGCTGTCCGAGTCGAAAGGCCCGAGGAACCCCATCAGCAGGCCGATCGCGGCCAGCAGGACGAGGTCGATCGCCCAGCGCCCCGCCGTCGCCGTCCCGATCCGCCGTCCCGCCTTGTCGCCCATGCCGTCCCGTTCGCGCAGTCCCGGCGCCGTTCGCGCAATCGGCCCTAGCGAGCCGCCGCGTCACCGGCAAGGACGGTCGCGAAACCGCAACCCTGCTGGATCGGAAAACCTGTGTCTCACTCCCGGCTCGCTGTCGCCGCCCTCGCCCTCGCCGCATCGATCGTCGCCTCTCCCGCACTGGCCCAGCTTCCGGGCGCCGATGTCGACGCCCGGCCCGATCCGGCCACGGCCTGCCACGTCGGCCTCTATCGGCTGGACGACGGGAGCTGGGTGGATGTCGCGCCTTTGGTGAGCCGGGGGCTCCGCTGGCGTCGGCTCGACGGGGCCACCGCGAAGATGACCCTGGGCGCCGACGGCCGTTGGGTCAGCACCCTGGGCTCGACCACCCGCGTCGAAGGTCCGCAGCCCCAACTCGGCGGTTGCGACGAAGGCCGGATCGTCTTCGAAGGCCAGCCCGGCGCCCGCGAGACGCTGGATGAGCGGGACACCACCTTCATCGGTCAGGGCGGCGCCCGCCTCCACGGGCGGTTGATCCTGCCGCCCGGCGACGGTCCCGTCCCTGCCATGGTCGAGGTGCACGGATCGGAAGGGGACAACGCCCTCGACTTCAA
>NZ_JAHFPF010000175.1 GCF_023259385.1 Brevundimonas sp.
AGCGGTTCGCCAACGTCACCCTGGACCCGGCCTATCCCGCCCTGCTGCTGCGCCACGTGCTGACGGAGCAGTCGCAGCTGGCGACCTGGAGCAGCGGCGGAGCCGTGGCGGCGGGCGCGACCGGCCAGGGCCAGGGCGGCCGGGATTCAGCGCCCCTGTCGATCGGCGCCTGGCTGGGCGATCCGGTCCGGAAGACCGGCCTGTATGCGCTGGACCAGACGCCGGGCTTCAACATCCTGTGCATTCCGCCCGACGACGTCGACGGCGACACGCCGCCGGTCGTCTACCAGAGGGCGGCGGAATACTGCGTGATGCGCAATGCGATGCTGATCATCGATCCGCCGACGCGATGGCAGGCGGACTATGCGCGGGGCGAGCTGCAGGCGGTGTCGCCGGCCGACCTGGGCGCGTTCAGCGTCGAGGCGGGGCGCAGTTCCGCGGTCTACTTCCCCCGGGTGCAGGCCGTCGATCCGCTTCGCGACGGCCAGGTCCGAACCTTCCCCAACAGCGGCTACATGGCCGGCGTGTGGGCGCAGACCGATGTCCAGTCCGGCGTCTGGAAGGCCCCGGCGGGGCTGAACGCGGCGATCAACGGCGTCGCCGGCCTGCCCGCCGTGCTGACCGACGCGGAGAACGGCCTGCTGAACCCGCTGGGCGTCAACTGCCTGCGCACCTTCCCCATCGGCGGTACGGTGATCTGGGGGGCGCGCACGTTGCAAGGCGCCGACGTGCTGGGCGATCCCTACGCCTACATCCCGGTCCGGCGGCTGATGCTCTATCTGACGGAATGGACCCTGCAGAACACGAAGTGGGCGGTGTTCGAGCCCAATGACGAAGTCCTCTGGGCGGGCCTGCGCAGCCAGGTGTCGGCGTTCATGAACGACCTGTGGAAACAGGGCGCCCTGTTCGGATCCGCCTCGAACCAGGCGTGGTTCGTGAGCTGCGACGCCACCACCACCTCGACGGCCGACATCGAGGCCGGGCGGGTGAACATCCAGATCGGATTCGCGCCGGTGAGACCGGCCGAGTTCGTGATCCTGAACATCCAGCAGACGGCCGGGCAGGGCTAGGGCGGCGGCGCCTTCGTCAGGGCTGGATCGCCACGCCGACGAAGGGCCAGTCCTGCTCGCGGTCGGAGCCGAGAAGCCGGTCCTCGTCAGCCGGGTAGGAGGCGGTGTCGCCCGCGTACCAGAGGTCCGGGCCGCCGGTGAGGAACAGCCGCTGGCGCGATCCGACGCCCCCGATGCCGGCGTCGCAGGAAGTGCGCTGCGGGCCGATCTCGAACATCTCCAGCCGCGGACCCTTGAAGACGCGGACGGCGCGGACGAGGGCGGGACGGCCGGGCGCCGGGGCGCGGACGACCTCGGCGTCGATGATGGCGGCGAACTGGTCGATCGTGGCCCGCGCCGCGGCCTCGCGCCCCGCCGGGTCGGCCGGTATCGCGAAATCACAGGCGAGGGCGACGGTCGGAAGCCCGGTGAACAGGACGGCGACCGTCAGGGAAAGCGCGCGATGTCTCTGCATGGCGGGAGTGTGCGACACCGGCCCGCCGGGGGCAAGCGGGACCGTCTCGCGGCGGTTAACCCCTTCCGTCAGCGACATGTTCATCGCTCGCCCACAGGTTGAGCCTTGTCCGACAGGCTTTCCGGGGGTCCCCCATGGTGATGTTCCGACCGCTGATCCGCTATGCCGACTTCAAGGGTCGCGCCAGCCGGAGCGAGTACTGGCTGTTCGCCGTGCTGCAGGGGCTTTGGTACGGCCTGCTGGTCGGCCTGACCCTGGGCGCCATGGGCTCGGGCGAACCCGCCCAGGCGACGCCCGGCGTGCTGATCGCCTTCGGCGTGATCCTGATCAGCCTGGCCGCCCTGATCGTGCCCAACTACGCGGTGCTGGTGCGCCGGCTGCACGACAGCGGGCGCGGCGCGATCTGGCTGTGCCTGATCGTGCCCAGCCTGCTCAGCTCGGTGATGGTCATCGGCACGATCGCCACGGCCGTCGGCGCGGTCGGGGCGGGCGCGAGCCGCGAGGCCTTCGTCGGCACGGTCCTGACCGGGCTGGGCGCGGCGGGCGTGCTGTCGGTGATCGGCATGGTCTGCCAGGGCGTCCTGCTGATCCTGACCCTGCTGCCCGGCACGCGCGGCGAGAACCAGTTCGGCGGCGACCCGCGCGATCCCAGTTCGCGCGGCTATTCCTCGGGCGGCGGGATCTATGACGAGGCGCGGCTGGAGAGCCTGTTCGCCGAGGCCAGGGGCGAGACGGGCGCGGAGCCCGCGTACAAGCCCCGATTCGACTTCGGTCCGGGACCGCAGACCGAGCCGGCGCCGACCCGCCAGGCCGCGCCGGTCGACTGGGGGCGGCCCGCCTATGATCCCGGCACGGCGCCGTCGCAGCCGTTCGGACGCCGCAACGGCTGAAATCAGGCGTACATGTCGCCGAGGTAGACGCGCCGGACCTCGGGGTCGCGGATGACGTCCTCGGCCTTGCCCTCGAACAGGACCGAACCGCCCGAGATGATCGAGGCGTGGTCGATGATCTCGAGCGTCTCGCGGACATTGTGGTCCGTGATCAGGACGCCGATGCCCTCCCCCGCCAGATAGCGGATCACCTGCCGGATGTCGGCGATGGCCAGGGGGTCGATGCCGGCGAAGGGTTCGTCCAGCAGCATGAAGCTGGGGTTGCCGGCCAGGGCGCGGGCGATCTCGCAACGGCGACGCTCGCCGCCCGACAGGCCCGAGGCCGGGGCGTGGCGCAGGTGGTCGATGCGGAGCTCTTCCAGCAGGCGGCTGGTCTCCTCGGCGATCTTCCTGCGGTCGGTCTGGTGCAGTTCGACCACGGCGCGGATGTTCTGCTCGACCGTCATGCCGCGGAAGATCGAGGCCTCCTGCGCCAGATAGCCCAGGCCCATGCGGGCGCGCTGGTACATCGGCTGGGCCGTGATGTCCTCGCCGTCCAGCCAGATCGAGCCGGCGTCCGGCGGGATCAGGCCGGTGATCATGTAGAAGCAGGTGGTCTTGCCCGCGCCGTTGGGACCCAGGAGCCCCGCGACCTCGCCGCGCTGGACGGTGAGGGAGACGTCGCGGACGACCTGGCGCTGGCCGAAGGAGCGGGCCAGGTGTTCGGCCCGCAGGCCGGTCGCGCGCGCGGCCTCGACCGGCGCCGGGGCGACCGCGTCATGGACGTTGAGGGCTGAGAGTTCCTTGCGCGCCACGCGACACCCGAGCCGAAGCTCAGTTCCCCCGCGTCTGGGGGTGGAAGACGCCCTGGACGCGACGGCCCGAGCCGCCTTCCATCTGCGCCGCCTCGGTGCGGGTGTTGTAGACCAGGCGGGCGCCGGTGACGACGTTCTCGCCCTGGGTCAGGATCACGTCGCCGGTCAGGATGACGGTGTCGTTGCTGGTGGTGAAGACCGCGTGGTCCCCGCGGATCGTCTGTTCCGGCGTGACGAGATAGACGTTGCCGGTCGCCTCGACGCGGCTGTCGCCCGTCTGGTCCAGACCGGCGATGCGGTCGGCGCGCAGGCGGTTGTCGCCCTGGATCAGTTCGGCGCGGCCGATGAGGTTCAGGGTGCTGCCGACATATTCGACGCGGTCGGCGCCCCAGGTGATCGGCTGCCCGCCCTGGAAGCTCTGGGCGTCGCCGATCGTCGGCAGGGCCATCAGGCCCAGGCCGAGCGCGGCGGCGGTCAGAAGTGTGGTCTTGCTCATCAGTTCGCCCTCGCCGGGTTCACGGTCCCGCGCACCTTGTTATCGCCCGTACCGCTGAACACGACCCGTTGGCCCTGTTCATAGATCGCATAGGACGAAGCGTTGATCGTTCCAAGGGGGCCGGTTCCCTGAACCCCCTTGTCGCCGGTCACCACGCCGGTCGATGTATTGACCACCGCCTCGGGCGTGACGAGCGTGAAACCGGTGCCGCCGTCGGAAATCCGGACGTTGGGGCCGATGGTCACGGTCTTGGCGACCTCGTCGTACGTGCCGCCGTCGGCGGTCAGGGTGGTGACCTTGCGGCCGCCCAGGTTCAGGCGGAGCGCCGGGCCGATCAGGCGGAAGCGGCCCGTGGCCGGATCCCGCACCGCGCCCTTGGCCCCGATGACGAAGCTGCGGCCCTGGGCGTCCTGGCCGTGGAACATGGGGTTGTCGAGGCGGACCTCGCGGCTGGTCCCGGCCTTGCGCTCGACGTCCGACATGACGGTGCGCAGGACGACCCAGCTGATCGTGCCGCCGGCCAGCACCAGAATCAGCACCGGCAGGAGGCGGCGCAGCAGCTGGACCCGCCGGGAGCGCGAGCGGAAGGCCTTGGCCGTCGCGGCGACGCGGGCCTCGTCCTCGGCGGTGCGGCTCTCGACCGGCTCGATCATCAGTGCGCGTCACGCATGGGCGAAGATGTCCTGCTCGTCCCAGCCCGCGAGATCGAGGGCCGAACGGGTGGGCAGGAAGTCGAAGCAGCGGCGCGCCAGCTCGGTGCGGCCTTCGCGCTCGAGCATCTCGTCCAGCTTGGCCTTCACGGCGTGCAGGTAGAGGACGTCGGAGGCGGCGTAGTCCAGCTGGGCCTGGGTCAGGACGGCCGCGCCCCAGTCGCTGGACTGCTGGGCCTTGCTGAGTTCGACGCCCGCGCATTCGCGCACGACATCCTTCAGGCCGTGGCGGTCGGTATAGGTGCGGGCCAGCTTGGAGGCGATCTTGGTGCAGTAGACCGGACGGGTCTCGACGCCGAGATGCAGCTGGAACATGCCGATATCGAAGCGGCCGAAGTGGAACAGCTTCAGCACCGCCGGATCGGCCATGACCCGCTTCAGGTTCGGGCAGTCGTAGGCGGGCCGGTTCAGGCGCACGACATGGGCGTCGCCGTCGCCGGACGACAGCTGGACCACGCAGAGCGGATCGCGGCGGAAGCGCAGCCCCATGGTCTCCGAATCGACAGCCACCACCGGACCCAGGTCCAGACCGTCGGGAAGATCGCCTTCGTGCAGAAATACCGTCATGAGCCGTAGGTAGCGCGCAGCGGCGCAGGAGGCGAGGCCAATGTCGTCTGACGGAGCCGGCAGGCGGCTAATCGCGGCTGACGGAGCCCAGCTAGTGATTAGTGGTTAGTGATTAGTGGGTCGACGCCGCAGGCGGCGGCGCGCAACCGGCGCTGTCAGAGACGCGGCCACCCACTAATCACTAACCACTAATCACTTCGCCAGCACCAACGGCCGCCAGCCGGGGCGCCGTTCCCCATCGAGCCCCGCCCCAAAAGAGAAACGGCGCCGCACCGGAAGTGCGACGCCGTTTCAATAATTGGTGCCCAGAAGAGGACTCGAACCTCCACGACCTTTCAGTCACTGGCACCTGAAGCCAGCGCGTCTACCAATTCCGCCATCTGGGCCCGGACGTCGCGTCCCCGAGGGGTCGTTTTCGTCTGGAAGGCGCGGACCTCTAAGGCAGCGGATCATGTGGGTCAACAGCCATTTTTTGCGTTTGCGTTGCGAGGCTCGCAGCCATCGTCTAATCCCCGCCCCAGCAAGGGTTCGCCCGCGCGCCGTTCGCCTTTGGAGTCTGACATGAGCGAAGTCGCCCCCGGCCTGGTCACCGTCTTCGGCGGTTCGGGATTCGTCGGCAGCCAGGTTGTGCATGCCCTGGCCCGTCGTGGCTGGCGTATCCGCATCGCCTGCCGCCGTCCTGACCGGGCCTACAAGCTGCAGACCTCGGGGTCGGTCGGCCAGATCCAGGCGATCCGCTGCGACGTCACGGACGCCGCCCAGGTGGCCGAGGCGGTTCGCGGCGCGGACGCCGTGATCAATCTGGTCGGTATCCTGTACGAGGCCGGCGCGCGCACCTTCGAGGCCCTGCACGTCGGCGCGTCGCGCAAGATCGCGGAAGCCTGCGCCGCCGCCGGCGTGGACCGTCTGGTCCAGGTCTCGGCCCTGGGCGCCAATCCGGAGAGCGAGTCGGACTACGCCCGCACCAAGGCCGAGGCCGAGATGGCGGTGCGCGAAGTGAAGCCGGACGCGGTGATCCTGCGTCCGTCGGTCGTGTTCGGCCCCGGCGACGACTTCCTGAACAAGTTCGCGGGCATGGCCCAGATCGCCCCCGTGCTGCCGCTGATCGGCGGCGGCCAGACGAAATTCCAGCCGGTCTATGTCGGCGACGTGGCCGAGGCCGTGGCCCGCGCCGCGAGCCGCAGCGAAGCCGGCGGCCAGACCTATGAGCTGGGCGGCCCGGCGGTGATGACCTTCGAGGACGTGCTGAGGCTGGTGGCGCGCGAGACCTACCGCACCCCGGGCTTCCTGCCCCTGCCCTTCGCCATCGCCAAGCTGATCGGGACCTTCGCCCAGATCCCGGCGGCCCTCGGCTTCAAGCCGGTGCTGACCAAGGACCAGGTGGTGCTGCTGGAGAGCGACAACGTGGTCGCCGCGGACGCCCAGGGCCTGGCCGCGCTGGACATCGAGCCCACGGGCGTCGAGGCCGTGGCCGCCAGCTATCTGTGGCGCTACCGCCGCGGCGGTCAGTTCGCGGAAGCGGCGGCGGCCTGAGCCACCGCCTCCAGCGGAGCGCGGATCTTCGGGGAAGTGGTTAGTGGTTAGTGGTTAGTGGTTAGTGGTTGGCCACCAGCCTGCGACAGCGCGGTTTGCGCCGCTCTTCCGCCGGCACTGTCAGCGGAAGGGCGGCGCAGGTCTTGCGGCTGCACCCTGCCGACCAACCACTAACCACTAACCACTAACCACTTCCGGCGCTCCGGGATCAGCCGTAGGCCCAGATGGCCAGCAGGCCGACGCCGCCGACCAGGATCCGCCAGGCCGCGAACGGCGCGAAGCCGTAGCGGCCGACGAAGTCGACCAGGGTCCTGACCACGAACAGGCCGCTGAAGAACGACACCACGAAGCCGATGCCGATCAGTCCGGCGACGTCGCCGTTGATCAGGTCGCGGCTCTCCCAGAAGTCGAGGCCGAAGGCCGCGACCATGGTCGGGATGGCGAGGAAGAACGAGAACTCCGCCGCCGCCCGCTTGTCGACGCCCAGCAGCAGGCCGCCGACGATGGTCGCGCCCGAGCGCGACACGCCGGGGATGATCGAGAGGCACTGGAACAGGCCGACGCCCAGCGCCGTCTTCCAGCTGAACTTCATGGAATCCTCGGTGCGGGCCGGGGGCGCCCAGCGCTCCAGCGCGATCAGGGCGAAGCCGCCCAGGATCAGGGTCACGCAGACGATCGTGGGATTGAACAGCACCCGCTTGATGAAGTCGTGGAACAGCAGGCCGACGATGGCGGACGGGATGAAGGCCAGCAGCACCGACAGGGCGAACATGCGCGCCGCCGGATCCTTGCCCGGCAGGCCGACCAGCACCTTCCACAGGCGCTGGAAGTAGAGCGCCACCACCGCCAGGATCGCGCCCAGCTGGATCATGACGATGAAGGTGTCCCACGGCTCCGGCGGCAGGCCGAGGGCCTCCTTGGTCAGCAGCAGGTGGCCGGTGGACGAGACCGGAATGAATTCGGTCAGGCCTTCCACCAGGCCGAGGATGATCGCCGCCAGCCAGTCCGCCATGCGCGTCCTTTCAAAGATGATGTCGGGTCAGTTCGCGCCCGGTTCGGGCCCCACATAGCGCAGGCGCGCCCGGATAGGCGAGCCGTCCAGCATCTGATCGACCGCATGGGCCAGTAAACCCGCTAGGCGGCCCGTCAGCAGTATGTCCTGCGCCGCGTCTCTCGGCAGCTCCATGCGGCGCACGGCGACCGCGAGGGCCAGGGCGAAGCCCGGCGGCTGTCCCGTGACCGCCTCACCGTCGCGCAGGACGCGGGCCAGGTCGGCCGGCAGTTCGGCGGCGGC
>NZ_JAHFPF010000353.1 GCF_023259385.1 Brevundimonas sp.
CTCGGCGCGTCAGGCAGCGTCGGACGCGGCATATCAACGTTGATCTCGACATCGGTTCCGTTGGGCGTCTCGACGCCGCCGCCCCGCGTCAGCAGGACGACCCCGATGATGATCACCACCACGACCAGGCCGCCGACCAGGAAGCCGATGAAGCCGGCGCCCCCGCTGCGCGGCGCGGGAGTGTTGACGGTCGTGTGATGCACGACCGGCCGCTCGGGCGGTGGAACATTGGGATCGGTCATGGTCAGTTCCCGGTCGAGGGCGCCGCCGGGGCCGAAACCTCGGGCACGTTGATGTCGACATCGACCTTCTTCGTCTCACCGCCGGGCAGGCCGCCGCGGGTGAAAAGGAAGATGGCGATGACGGCGACCACGACGACCAGGCCGCCGACGATGAAGGCGAGGCCCGTGTTGCCGCCGCCGCTGGTGTTGGTGTTCTCGGCCATGCGATGACCCTCCTGTTGTTGACCCTGTCCCGGGGCAAGGAACGGAGGCGTGGCCGTTACGGTTCCGGACGCTTCTGATCGCGACGGCTGACAAGCGTCTCCGGTCTCCTTATGTTCTCCCGGTTCCCATGACCGATTCCGCTCCCCCCCGTATTTCCGACCTCGCCCGCTCGCACGGGCCCGGCGGCCTCGCGGCCTCGGCCGCGCCCGATTATCTGAAGGGGCTGAACCCCGAGCAGCGCGACGCGGTGGAGACCACCGAGGGACCGGTGCTGGTCCTGGCCGGCGCGGGCACGGGCAAGACGCGGGTGCTGACCACCCGGCTGGCGCACATCCTGGCCACGGGCCGGGCCAGGCCGTGGGAACTGCTGGTCGTCACCTTCACCAACAAGGCCGCGCGCGAGATGCGCGAACGGATCACCCACCTGATCGGCCCCTCGGCCGAGGGTCTGCGCTGGCTGGGCACCTTCCACTCGGTCGCCGCCCAGATCCTGCGCCGGCACGCGGAGCTGGTCGGGCTGAAGTCCAGTTTCACCATCCTGGACACCGACGATCAGGAACGGGTCTGCAAACAGCTGCTCGAGGCCGCCAACCTCGACACCAAGCGCTGGACGCCCAAGTCGCTGAACAACCTGATCGACCACTGGAAGAACCGCGGCTGGACGCCCGACAAGCTGCCGCCCAGCGAGGATTTCGCCAACGGCAAGGGCCACGCCCTGTACGCCGCCTATCAGGCCCGGCTGGTCAGCCTGAACGCCTGCGACTTCGGCGACCTGCTGCTGCACAATCTGACGATCCTGTCGCAGCATGCGGATATCGCTGAAGAATACCGCCGCCGCTTCCGCTACATCCTGGTCGACGAATATCAGGACACCAACGTGGCCCAGTACCTCTGGCTGCGCCTGCTGACCTCTTCGACCGGCAACGTCTGCTGCGTCGGCGATGACGACCAGTCCATCTACGGCTGGCGCGGGGCCGAGGTGGACAACATCCTGCGCTTCGAGCGGGACTTCCCGGGCGCCAAGGTGATCCGGCTGGAGCGCAACTACCGCTCGACCCACCACATCCTGGGCGCGGCCTCGGGCCTGATCGCGGCCAACCGCAGCCGTCTGGGCAAGACGCTGTGGACCGAGGACAAGACCGGCGACAAGGTCCGGGTGCGCGGCGTGTGGGACGGCGAGGCCGAGGCCCGGCTGATCGCCGACGAGATCGAGACCGCCCGCAAACAGGGCGTGGCCTACAAGGACATGGCGGTGCTGGTGCGCGCCTCGTTCCAGATGCGGGCGTTCGAAGAGCGCTTCGTCATGCTGGCCGTGCCCTACACCGTCATCGGCGGGCCGCGCTTCTTCGAACGGGCCGAGATCCGCGACGCCCACGCCTACCTGCGCCTGATCCTGTCCGAGGATGACGACCTGGCCTTCGAGCGGATCGTCAATGTGCCCAAGCGAGGGCTGGGCGACACCAGCGTGCAGAAGGTGCTGCAGATCGCCCGCGAAAATGGCGTCCCGGCCCTGACGGCGGTGCGCGCCCTGATCGGTTCCGACGAGCTTCAGGCGCGCACGCGCACGGCCTTCTCCAACTTCATCCGCGACATCGACCGCTGGCGGGCCCTGGCCCAGACCACCAGCCACTGGGAGCTGACCGAGGCCGTTCTGGAAGAGAGCGGCTACACCGACATGCAGAAGGCCGACCGCGCCACCGGCCAGACCCGGCTCGACAACCTCAAGGAGCTGACGCAGTCGATGCAGCAGTTCGACGGCCTGACCGCCTATCTGGAACACGTCTCCCTGGTCATGGACCTGGACCGGGGTGAGAGCGCGGATTCGGTGCAGATCATGACCCTGCACGGGGCCAAGGGGCT
>NZ_JAHFPF010000176.1 GCF_023259385.1 Brevundimonas sp.
GTAGGTTGATCTCCCATGGCCCGTTACGTGTTCATCACCGGCGGCGTGGTTTCCTCATTGGGAAAAGGCCTCGCTTCCGCCGCTCTCGGCGCGCTTCTGCAAGCGCGCGGCTACAAGGTTCGCCTTCGTAAGCTCGACCCCTATCTGAACGTCGATCCGGGCACGATGAGCCCGTATCAGCACGGCGAGGTCTTCGTGACCGACGACGGGGCCGAGACCGACCTCGACCTGGGCCACTATGAGCGCTTCACCGGCGTATCGGCCGCCCGGTCCGACAACATCACGACCGGCCGCATCTATTCGACCATCCTCGAGAAGGAGCGCCGGGGCGACTATCTGGGCGCTACGGTGCAGGTGATCCCGCACGTCACCGACCAGATCAAATCCTTCTGCCTGACGCCGGCCGTGACCGATGACGGCGAGGATGTGGACTTCGTGCTGGTCGAGATCGGCGGCACGGTCGGCGACATCGAGGGCCTGCCGTTCTTCGAGGCCATCCGCCAGCTGGGCCAGGACCTGCCGCGCGGCCAGTCGTGCTTCGTGCACCTGACCCTGCTGCCCTTCATCAAGACCGCCGGCGAGATGAAGACCAAGCCGACGCAGCACTCGGTCAAGGAGCTGCGCTCGATCGGCATTCAGCCCGACATCCTGCTGTGCCGGTGCGAACAACCCATTCCGGCCGAGGAAAAGCGCAAGATCGGCCTGTTCTGCAACGTGCGCGAAAGCGGCGTCATCCAGGCAATGGACTCGGCCGACATCTACGCCGTGCCGCTGGACTATCACCGCGAGGGGCTGGACGCGGAAGTCCTGGCCCACTTCGGCATCACCGACGCCCCGGCGCCCGACCTGTCGCGCTGGCAGGAGATCGCCCGTCGCCGGCTGCAGCCCGACGGCGAGGTCACCGTGGCCGTGGTCGGCAAGTACACGGTCCTGAAGGACGCCTACAAATCCCTGATCGAGGCGCTGCACCACGGCGGCGTGGCCAACAACGTCAAGGTCAACATCGACTGGGTCGAGGCCGACACCTTCGAGGGCGACCCTGAGGCCTGCGAGGCCCGGCTGCAGGGCGCGCACGCGGTGCTGGTGCCCGGCGGCTTCGGCGAACGTGGCTCGGAAGGCAAGATCGAGGCGGCCCGCTTCGCGCGGGTGCGCAACATTCCCTATTTCGGCATCTGTTTCGGCATGCAGATGGCGGTGATCGAGGCGGCGCGGAACCTCGCCGGCTATCCCAAGGCCTCCTCCACCGAGTTCGGCCCCACGACCGAGCCGGTCGTCGGCCTGATGACCGAATGGACCCAGGGCAACCAGCGCGTCCTGCGCCAGCAGGGCGGCGACCTGGGCGGCACGATGCGCCTGGGCGCTTATGAATCGACGCTCAAGCCGGGATCCAAGATCGCGGAGATGTATGGTTCGACCACCATCAGCGAACGGCACCGCCACCGCTATGAGGTCAACATCAACTACCGCGAGGCGATCGAGCAGAAGGCCGGCCTGGTCTTCGCCGGCCTGTCGCCGGACGGCGTCCTGCCCGAGACCGTCGAGCGCACCGACCACCCGTGGTTCATCGGTGTGCAGTATCACCCGGAGCTGAAGAGCCGGCCGTTCGCGCCGCACCCCCTGTTCGCCGGCTTCATCGCCGCGGCCGTGGTGCAGAGCCGGCTGGTCTAGGCTTCGGACCGGTCCCAGGGCGCCGGACCTTCGGCGGAGGCGACCAGCTTCAGGCTCTCAAACGGCTGGCGGACGCGGCAACGGATGCAGGTCTGCATGCCGGGCAGCGCGCGGCTGTCGACGAAGATGTGACCCCTGATCCTGCAGCGTAGCGACTGGAACATGCTCTATCCCGGATTGGGATAACCATGTTTCATCCGATGCGGGTCTACAAGAAAAACATAGATTTCCGACACTTATAGGTCGAATCTCGTCAGCCCTGCAACGCCAGGAGGGCGAAGCTGGCCAGCCAGTGCTCGCCCATATAGTCGCCGGTGACGTGGGGCAGGGCGGCGTCCAGGTGGGTCGCGGCGGCCCGACCGGCGATGACGGCGCGGATGTCGTCTTCAGGAAGGGCCGAGGCGATCTCGCGCCAGCACCAGGCCCGGCTCAGGTTCAATCCGTCTAGATGGGCGATCTTCCCGTCCGACCGGTCGCTGACGCTGGCGGGCGTGAAGAGGGTCGCCGGCTTCTGTGATCCGACTTTCGGCAGGAAGGCGTTGAACCAGTCCCGGAAAGCCTCGGGCGCCATCACCCGCCGCATCAGGGCGGCCTCCATGAGGGCCGGGGACAGGAACTCGTCCTGCGACGGCTCCCACGCCTGACAGTCGCGGTCGTCCGCATGCCAGGCCAGCGCCTTCTCCCGGCACAGGGCCGACAGCGCCGGATCGTTGGTCTCGGCCCAGTCCAGCGTCAGCCGCAGGGCGAAGGCGGTGTTGTAGTGGGTCCCGGCCCGCACCGGATAGCCTGCCAGCGGCAGGAAGGCGTGG
The DNA here is from genome assembly GCF_023259385.1 of Brevundimonas sp. Taxonomy (GTDB): domain Bacteria; phylum Pseudomonadota; class Alphaproteobacteria; order Caulobacterales; family Caulobacteraceae; genus Brevundimonas. Next base: position 2,478 of record NZ_JAHFPF010000176.1, read on the forward strand.
AAGCGGTCGGCGAAGGCCCGCGCCAGCGGACTCAGGGTGGCGGCGCGGCGGCGGCCGTCCTCGCTGTCGTGCCGGTCCATCTCGGCGGCCAGCATCAGCAGCCAGCACCAGCCGTAGGGACGCTCGAAGCCCCGGCTGGACGGCTGGGCCAGATAGGCGACCTCGGCGGCGACGTTGTCCGGGGTGAACAGCTCGTTCGCCAGCGCCCAGATCCGCGGCGCCTCGGGATTGTTCGGGTATAGCCGCAGCAGGGTGAACAGGGTCCACCAGCCGTGGACGCAGGAATGCCAGTCGAAGCTGCCGAAGAAGATCGGGTGCAGGTCGCGTGGACCTCGCACGTCGCGCCTGCCGGTCATCACGTGATCCAGCTTGTTCGGATACTCGAGGGTGACGTGCCCCAGCGCGGCGGAGGCGAAGCGGGAGGCGGTGGCCGCGTCGAGGGTGTGGGTCATCTCAGAACCGGAAGGCGAGGGCGTACATCAGCCCGATATTGACGATCAGCATGAGCAGGGCGGTGGGAAGCTGGGCCCGGATAACCCCGTTCAGGGCGGCGTTGCGGTCGGGCAGCTCCAGCAGGTTGGCGGGCACCACGTTGAAGTTGGCGGCCATGGGCGTCATCAGCGTCCCGCAGAAACCGGCCAGCATGCCGATGGCGCAGACGATGGCCGGATTGCCGCCGAACTGGTGCACCACGATGGGCAGGCCGATGGCGGCGGTCATCACCGGGAAGGCGGCGAAGGCGTTGCCCATGACCACGGTGAACAGCGCCATGCCCAGGCAGTAGGCGATCACCGCCAGCAGGGGCGTGGTCAGGGGGACCGTCTGGCTGACCAGCTGACCGACCACCCCGCCCACATCGGCGGCCAGGAAGACCGCGCCCAGCGAGGCCAGCATCTGGGGCAGCAGGGTCGCCCAGCCGATGGAGTCCATCAGCCGGCGGCCTTCCTGCACCGGGGCCAGGACCGGCGGACGGAACCAGGCCATGGCCGCGAACAGGGCGATGACGCAGCCGAGACCCAGGGCGATCAGGGTCGTCTGTGTCGAGGAGATCAGCCAGGCCCCGGCCCCCGTGTACTTGGCCAGAAGTGTCCCGCCGACGGCGACCAGCGGGATGATCAGGGCCGGTACGAACAGGGCGTTGCCCCGCCGGGCCGCGCCCTCGCGCCGTTCCTCCAGCGTCGTGGTCGCGGGCCGGCCGACGCCCATCTTTCCAACGGCGCCGACGATCACCAGCGCCACGACCAGCAGGCCGTTGCCCAGTCCGCCCAGCAGATCGCCGAACAGCAGGGAGGCCGCGATCAGGCCCCAGAACAGAGTGTTGCGGATGCGGGTCGGGTGGCTCCGGTCCATCGCGGTGAAGACGGCGAAAGCCAGGAACATCAGCCCGACGAGGATGTAGGCGTGCTGCAGGGTGATCATTGCGCCGCCTCCGCATCGGCGGCGGCGGGCGCGGCGAGGTCGCGCTTCACCGACCGGTCGAACAGCCACAGCCTGACGCCGTGCACGAGGAAGGCCGCGATCGCGGTGGGGATGGCCCACAGGGAGATGTGCAGGGCCTCGACCCGGATGCCCGCCTGTTCGAGGAAGCCGACCATCAGCACGATGGAGCCGATGGCGATGAAGATGTCCTCGCCGAAGAACAGGCCGACGTTGTCGGTGGCGGCGGACATGCCCCGGATGCGGAAGCGGACCTTGTCGGGTAGGGGACCGTGTTCGGCCTCCGCCGCGCCCTCGGCCATGGGGGCCACCAGCGGCCGGACCATCTGCGGATGCCCGCCCAGCGAGGTCAGCCCCAGGGCCGACGTCGCCTGACGGACCAGCAGATAGACCAGCAGCAGCCGCCCCGCGGTGGCGGCCCGCACCTGGGCGATCAGCTGGCGCGCCCGCTCCTGCAGCCCGGCGCGCTCCAGCACGCCGATGACCGGCAGGATCAGCCAGGTGATGTGGAAGTAGCGGTTGTCGTTGAAGGCCTCGCCCAGCCGGGCCAGCGTCGCCACGCCGGCGTCGAACAGGGCTCGAGGATCCGCCCCTGTCGTCACCGCCGCCAATACGCCCGTAACGACGGCGGCGATCAGTATGACCAGCAGCGGATTGATCCGGGCGATGAAGCCCGCGACCACGACCGCGATTCCCAGCAGCACCAGCATCCGCCGTCCCCTTTTCGTCCCCGGGCGGAGAGTTGCGCGGTTCGCGGGGTTGGGGAAGCCCTAGGCCCTCCCGAACCCGCCGCCGCCCGGAGTCTCGATCACGAACACGTCCCCGGCCGCCATCTCCACCTCCGCCGTGGCGCCCAGCGTCTCCGCCGTTCCGTCCGCCCGCTCGACGCGGTTCACGCCGACCGCGCCCGGCTCGCCACCCGCCGCGCCGAAGGGCGGGGTGCGGCGATGGTTGGACAGGATGGCGGCGGTCAGGGGCTCCAGGAACCGCACGCGCCGCACAGCGCCGTCGCCGCCCCGGTTCGCACCCGCCCCGCCCGAGCCGGGGCGGATGGCGAAGGCTTCCAGCAGGACCGGGAAGCGGGTCTCCAGCACCTCGGGGTCGGTCAGGCGGCTGTTGGTCATGTGGGTCTGCACCGCGGCCGCGCCGTCGAAGCCGGGCCCGGCGCCCGAGCCGCCGGCGATGGTCTCGTAGTACTGGCGGGTCGCGTCGCCGAAGGTGAAGTTGTTCATCGTCCCCTGGCTGGCCGCCAGCACGCCCAAGGCCCCGTACAGGGCGTCAACCACGGCCTGGCTGGTCTCGACATTCCCGGCCACGACGGCGGCGGGATAGCGGGGGTTCAGCATCGATCCCTCGGGCACGATCAGTTCGATCGGCTTCAGGCAGCCCTCGTTCAGCGGGATGGCGTCGTCCACCAGGGTCCGGAAGACATACAGGGTCGCGGCCCGGGTGATCGACAGCGGCGCGTTGAAGTTGTTGGGCCGCTGGGCGCTGGTCCCCGTGAAGTCCACGACCGCGCTGCGGGCCTCCGGATCCACGTCAATCCGTACACGGATGATCGCGCCGTCATCCATCTCCAGATCGAAGGATCCGGGCTTCAGGGCGGCGATGGCGCGGCGGACCGCCTCCTCGGCGTTGTCCTGGATATGGCCCATGTAGGCGGCGACCACGTCGCGCCCGAACTCGGCCACCATGCGCGCAAGCTCGTCGGCGCCGCGCGCGCAGGAGGCGACCTGGGCCTTCAGGTCGGCCATGTTCTGGTCGACGTTGCGCGACGGATGAGCCCCGGAGGCGAACAGGGCGCGGGTCTCGGCGTCCCTCAGCGTCCCGGCGTCGACCAGCAGGAAGTCGTCGATCAGCACCCCTTCGTCCTCGACCGTCTTCGAGGTCGGCGGCATGGAGCCAGGGGTGATGCCGCCCACGTCCGCATGGTGTCCGCGCGCGGCGACGAAGAAGGCCGGCGCCTCATCCGCATCCAGGAAGACAGGCATGATGACGGTGATGTCAGGCAAGTGCGTGCCGCCGTTGTAGGGGGCGTTCAGCATATAGACGTCGCCGCGCCTCATGCCGCGTCCATCCCGGGCCTGCCCGCGGGCGCCGCCGCGCGAGGCGACCACGGTGCGGATGCTTTCGCCCATCGAACCCAGATGCACCGGGATGTGCGGCGCGTTTGCGATCAGGGCGCCGCCCGCGTCGAAGACAGCGCAGGAGAAGTCCAGCCGCTCTTTGATGTTCACCGAATAGGCCGTGGCCCGCAGCGCCTCGCCCATCTGTTCGGCGGCGGCCATGAAGCGGCTGTTGAACACCTCCAGCAGGATCGGATCGGCGTGGGCGCCGATGGCCGTGCGGGCGGGCAGGGGAACGACCCGCTCCAGGATCAGGTTCAGCCCCGCGTCGGCGGCGGCGCGCCAGCCCGGTTCGACCACGGTGGTGCCGGTGTCCTCCAGGATCACCGCCGGGCCGTCGACGGCGGCGCCGGGTCCGAAGTCCTCGCGGCGATAGACGGGGGCGTCGCGGCTTTCCCCGGCCATCCAGACCGGGGTGCGGGTCACGGCCTCTGGCGTCCGCTCGCGCGGGTCGCCATCGGTCGCGGCGGTCTGGCCCGAGGCGCCGGTGGCCTCAGCCTCCAGCGTTTCGACGACCAGCGCCTTGCCCTCGGCGAAGAAGCCGAAGCGACGGCGATGCAGGGCCTTGAAGGCGGACCTCATGTCGTCGGCGGGACCGAAGGGCACGCTCAGGGGCGTGTCCGAGCCCGCGAACTTGATCTCGGCCCGGGCCGTCACCGTGATCCGGTCGTCGGCGAAGCCCTGCGCCGCCAGTTCGGCCCGCGCCTGTTGGGCCAGCTCGCCCACCCGCGCCGCCATTTCGGCGTCGGCAGCGATCTCCAGCGGGATCGCCGCCGTCGCCTGCCGGATCGCCCGCACCTCGGCCAGACCCATGCCGTAGGCCGACAGCACGCCCGCGAACGGGTGCAGCATCACCGTCGTCATGCCCAGGGCGTCGGCCACCAGACAGGCGTGCTGCCCGCCCGCGCCGCCGAAGCAGTTCAGGACATAGCGGGTGACGTCATAGCCGCGCTGGATCGAGATCGACTTGATCGCCTCGGCCATGTTCTGCACGGCGATGGTGACGAAGCCCTCGGCCAGGGCTTCGGGCGTGGTGGCGCGGCCCGTCGCCGCCTCGACCTCGGCGGCCAGTTCGGCGAAGCCCGCGCGCACGGCGTCGGCGTCCAGCGGCTGGTTCGCGCCCGGTCCGAAGACGGCGGGGAAGAGCTCCGGCTTCAGCTTGCCCAGCAACACATTGCAGTCGGTGACCGTTAGTGGCCCGCCCCGGCGATAGGCGCGGGGCCCCGGCACGGCGCCCGCCGATTCCGGTCCGACCCGCAGCCGCGCGCCGTCGAAACGGCAGATCGAGCCGCCGCCCGCCGCCACCGTGTGGATCGAGAGCATGGGCGCCCGCAGTCGCACCCCGGCGACCACGGCGTCGGAGGTGCGCTCATACTCGCCGGCGAAGTGGGACACGTCGGTTGAGGTGCCGCCCATGTCGAAGCCGATCACGCGGTCGAACCCCGCGACCTTCGCGGTTTCCGCCATGCCGACCACGCCGCCCGCGGGTCCCGAAAGGATGGCGTCCTTGCCCCGAAAAACGCCCGCCGCCGTCAGCCCGCCGTTCGACTGCATGAACAGCAGGGGCGTGGCCTCGCCCAGTTCGCCGCCGACCTTATCCACATAGGCGCGCAGGATGGGCGACAGATAGGCGTCGGCCACGGTGGTGTCGCCGCGCCCGACCAGCTTCATCAGCGGGCTGACCTCGTGACTGACCGACACCTGGGTGAAGCCGATCCCGCGCGCGATCGCG
>NZ_JAHFPF010000177.1 GCF_023259385.1 Brevundimonas sp.
GATCAAGCGGGTCGCCGCGGTTGGCGGCGACGAGGTCTGCGCGGACGACGGCGTGGTCCGCACGCCGGCCGGTCGGGTGCGCGCCCTGGCGCGCGATCGCCGGGGCGCGCCCCTGGCCGCCTGGGCGGGATGCCGGCGGCTGGCCGACGGCGAGCTCTTCCTGCTGGGCGACACCGCCGGGAGTTTCGACAGCCGCTATTTCGGGCCGGTCGCGCGATCAGAAGTGGACGGCGTCTACCGGGAGGTTCTGACATGGTGAGACTGGCCTGCCTGGCCGCGATGGCGGCCGCGGTCGCGGGGCCGGCGTCGGCCCAGGCCGTGAACTGGCGCGACGCCGGCGGCGATCTGTTCGGCCGGCCCGCCGAGGCGGTCGCCGAGGAGGTCCCGGACAGCCGTGCAGCGGCGTGGATCGCGCCCCTCAGCCAGCCTTTCCAGGAGGCCGTCGCCGCAGCCGCGGCGAGGCACGGCCTGGATCCCAAGCTGCTCCACGCCCTGGTGGTGACCGAGAGCGCCTACAGGCCCGACGCCCTGTCGCCGGTGGGCGCGGGAGGATTGACCCAGCTGATGCCGGGCACCGCGGTGGAGCTGGGGGTCCGCGACCGCTTCGATCCCGTCGAGAACCTGCGCGGCGGCGCGGACTATCTGGCGCGTCAGATCCGGCGGTTCGGTGATCTGCGGCTCGCGCTGGCGGCCTACAATGCGGGTCCGGCCCGCGTCGCGCGGCTGGGGCGAGTGCCGGATATAGCCGAGACCCAGGCCTATGTAGCGACGGTCGTGGACTGTTACCTGGCGCTGACGGCGGGGCAGGGGATCACCAGTTCGACCCAGTGTCGCCCGCGCGGAGCGGGGCGATGATCGGGGAAACGGGGACGGAGGCCGGACCCGGGATCCCGACGTGCGGGGACGAGGACCTGCTGACGCGGGCGGAGGCGTCGGCCTTCTTGGCCCAGTTCGGCATCCGGCTGAAGCCGTCCACCCTCGCGCGGCTGTGGTCGACCGGCGGGGGCGGTCCGCCCTGCCGTCACGTGCGATCCAGGCCCCATTATCCGCGCGGCCTGCTGCGGGAGTGGGCGCGGTCGCAGATTACCGACATCCGCACCGCCGCGCCGCCGGCGGCGAGAGGGCGCCGCCGTGGCTGACCATGGGATCAGAAGACCGCCGCCGCCGCCGACGGTCGCCGGTCTGCTGGCGGACCCGGCCGCCAGCTTCGCGATCAAGGATGTGGCCCGGCGATGGGCGGCGCGCGACTGCGTGGACGCCGCGACCGACGCCCGAGTGCTTTGCGAGGTGTTCGAGGCGGCGGCCGACCGGATGTTCGGAGGCGCGTCGTGACGTTCGAACCTGAAGGCGGGCCGGTCGAGACGGGCGGGCCGGAAGACCGGTTGCTGCCCTGGGATCGGGTCCGCGACGTCACGGGCCTCAGCCGGTCCACCGCGTGGCGTCTGCAACAGGTCGGGGATTTTCCCGAACCCGTGCGCATCTCACCCAACAGGGTCGGCTGGTGGGAAAGCGAACTGACCGCCTGGAAGGCGACCCGCAAGACCCGGGGCCTGCCCTGTCCGAGGCCGCTGGCCCGGCCCCGGGAGCCCAAGCTCATCCAGACCGCGCGATCGCCGCGTCGTCAGCCCGAAAAGCCCACTGCCGCCCCGGCGAACGTCGTGCCGGAGACTGCAAGCCCTGTGACGCCGGCCGCCCCGCCCCGACGGAAACGACAGGCCTCCGCCGACCAGATCGATTTCGGATTCTAGGGCGGAGGGCCTGGCGACGGGCTTAGAGGCCGCCCCTGCGGAGTTTGCTCATCGCGGTCGCACAAAGAGAGCCTGACGGACATTTCAGCGCGATAAGGGATTTTTACGGACATTTGGCCTTTGGCTAGCATCTTAAGTGAAACCACGTTAAGTGACGCTAGCGGACATTGTTGCGATTTAAGGGACTATGACGGACATTTCCTGTATTTCGCGCGGTCTTGGGAGACGGTCATGGCTGACATCCTCTTCACGCCCTCGGGCAGCGAAGCGACCGACAGGAAGATCCGCCGCGATCATGAAAGCGGCAAGCTCGTTCGCATCGCGACCGGCGTCTATGTCGAACCCGGCGCCGAGCCGGTCGACGCCGTCGTGCGTCGAAAATGGTCGACCATCCTCGGCAGGCTCGTTCCCGACGGCGTCGCCACCGACCGGACGGGCATGGAAAGCCAGCCGTGGAGGGACCGCTCCAGCGGCGCGCCGACCGGGGTCGGCCACGTCTTCGTCAGCGCGCCGCGGACCCGCGATGTGATCACCCTCCCGGGCCTCGAGGTCCACATCCGTCAGGGTGTCGGACCGGTGGACGGCGACATCCCCTATCTGGGCTCCTGGCTGGCGGGACCGGTCCGAAAGCTGCTCGACAATCTCAGCCCGTCGCGCGCCCGGAACGGACCGGCCCGCACCGTGGGCAAGGCCGGGGTCGAAGCCGCTCTTGAAAGTCTGTGCTCGACCCACGGAGAAGAGGGCCTGAACCATATCCGGGATCAGGCCCGGATTCTGGCGCCCGTCCTCCAGCGGGAAAAGGAATTCGAGGCCCTGAATGGTCTTATCGGCGCGCTGCTGCGCACCCGCCAGGACAAGCTCAGCACGGTCCAGGGACGGGCCCGCGCTGCCGGCGCGCCTCTGGACCCGGCCTGCGTCAGTCGCCTCGTGACCCTGGCGGACCATCTTCAGGCCCGGGCTCCGCTGTCGATCCCCAATCGCGACGCGACGCCGGGCCGCAAGACGAGTGGCGCGTTCATAGAGGCCTATTTCTCCAACTTCATCGAAGGCACGGAGTTCGCCGTCAGCGAGGCCGTCGAGATCGTCTTCGAAGGCAAGATGCCCGATGCCCGGCCGGAAGACGGGCACGACGTCCTTGGCGCCTACCTCCAGCTCGTCGATCTGGGGCCGCGCGCCGCCGGGACGCGGGGGGCGGAAGCGTTCATCGCCGAAATCCAGGAGCGGCACCGGATCCTGATGGACGCCCGGCCGTCGGTCCGGCCGGGTCAGTTCAAGACGCGAACCAACAAGGCCGGGGATACGACCTTCGTCGCCCCTGACCGCGTCGAGGGAACCTTGCGGGAGGGCGTCTCGATACTCGAGACCCTGAAGGACCCGTTCTCGCGCGCCGTGTTCGTCCATTTCCTGCTTTCGGACGTCCATCCCTTCAATGACGGCAACGGGCGCCTGAGCCGCATCATGATGACGAAGGAGCTCATGGCCGGCGGCCTGTCCCGCATCGTGATCCCGACGGTGTTCAGGGAAGACTACCTCGACGCCTTGCGCGCCCTGTCGCGGCGGAACGACCCCTCCATCCTGGTGAGGTCGCTCGAATTCTGCCAGCGCGTGAGCGCCGCCTGCTCGGAGGAGACGACGGACGCCGCCATCACGACGTGGGCGCGCGCCTATGCCTTCTGCGAGAGTCCGCGTCACGCCCGGCTGACGATGCCGAACCCGGCCCTGGTCATCGAGACGCATGACGGCACGCCGGCGCCTGCAGACTATTGGCAGGCGCTCAGGCGCGACCAGGGCGCGCCGATGCCGGTCTGATCCGTGAACCGTGTCGACCAGGGTTCTGCCTCGCGCTTGGGAGTTCGCCCTTTAGCGGACGCCGGCAGTCCCGACGAACCGGCCCGCCGGGCCAATGTCCGCTTACGACCCGCCCAGAGCGGATTGGCGCTGGCGCCGCCGGACGTCTCGAACTGACCTTTCGCAACGTCCGCTGCCCGAAAAGCGCTCGCCTCGGTCCTGGAGGGCGTTCCTAAGACGTGCCCGCCCTGATCCGGCGCAGCATAATGTGACGCTCACCGACCTCAGGCGTTGATCCTTCGGGACAGTTGATTCAATCTCTGTCAAACGGACTTCAGAATGAACCTGGCATTACGTGCAGATGGAGCGGCCCTGGCGCCGATTTCGCCGCGCCTCGAGCTGGGCGCGTACGAATCGTTGTGGCTGGAGCAGGGCGCGACCTTCAAGACGCTCGCAGACCGTTTCGCTCGGGACCCGTCGGCTCTTCCGTCCGATTTCGTGTCCCGCTCCGCCGCCGAGGCGGCTGCGGACGAGGTGTTCGCCCGGCTCAAGAAGTCGGGCGTCCATCGGTTCGGCGTCCGAATCAACCATGCCGGCGACTATCCCGAACGGCTTCGCGACGCGCGCCATCCGATCGAAGTCCTCTACTACCAAGGGGCATGGGAGCTCACCGAGACCCGCTCCATCGCGGTCGTAGGGGCGCGGAAAGCCACAGAGCAGGGCACCCAACGAGCAGCCCAGATCGCCAAAGGCCTGGTTGAGCGTGGGTTCACCGTCGTGTCCGGGCTGGCAGAGGGTATCGACCGCGCGGCGCACACTGCCGCCCTGGGATGCGGTGGCCGCACTATCGCCGTCATCGGAACACCGCTTGGACAATACTACCCGAAAGCCAACAGGGACCTTCAGGACCAGATCGCCACGGATCATCTGCTGATCTCGCAGGTGCCGCTGTTGCGCTACGGCAAGCAGGGGCCCCAGCAGAATCGCCTGTTCTTCCCCGAGCGAAATGTGACGATGAGCGCCCTCACCGAGGGAACCGTTATCGTGGAGGCGAGCGACACGTCCGGGACCCTCACTCAGGCACGCGCCGCCCTTCACCAGGGCCGCAAGCTCTTCATCCTCGACAGCTGTTTCGACCCGTCGCTGAAGCTGACGTGGCCCCGGAGGTTCGCCGACCTGGGCGCCATTCGCGTTCGCTCGATGGACGACATCTGGAACGCCCTTGCATGACGATCCGCTTCAGGCAGATCGATGATAGCAACCGCGGCGATCACTACCACCTGACGCCGGCGGACGCCTGCCTGTATCTCCTCGAGTTCACGTCGGGGCAGGGCTATTCGTACAGCAAGGCGAACTCCCTGATTTCCAATCTCAAGAAGAAGCCCACGGCATCAGCGGCCGAGCTTGGCTACAAGCGGGAAGCGATCGGGAAGTGCGCCGGCGCGCTCGGAAAGGCGCTGAACCACGATTGGATCCGGCAGTCCGTCATCGTCCCCGTCCCGCCCTCGAAAATGGTGGGCGACCCGGCTTACGACGACCGCATGTTCGACATGGCAGCGGCGATCCAGCCTGCGGCTGATGTTCGCCGGCTCATCCGCCAAACCCGGTCCATGACCCCTTCTCATGAAGCGGGGAGCGTTCGAAACACGGTCGAGGATCTCCTAGGAGCCTACGAGATCGACGAGTCCCTTGCCGTCGCGCCCTTCGGCCAGATCGGAATTCTGGACGACGTCCTGACGGCCGGCACCCATTTTCGGGCGGCCCACACGATCCTGTCGCGCAGATTTCCAGGCGTGGCTATCACGGGCATCTTCATCGCGCGCCGGGTCTTCGCCAATCCATTTGCCGCCGCCCAGGGCTGAGGGTCTGGAGGGGGCCGCCCGATCCAGCGGCCAGGAGGCCCCCGCTTGGAACCGCCGGCGGATCACGCGTTTGCGAAGCCTTCCTTAAAAGGCTGTCTCCTGGCCGAGAACGCCCGCAAGCTCGTTGAAGCGAAGGCGGGCCTTGGCTTCGTCGTACAGGATCTCGCTCTGCCGGGGCGGCGCGATGACATAGTACATCGTGACCGGCGCCAACGTCAGACGCTCGCGACGCCACAGCGCGAACCCCTCCCGACCCTCCAGGCGGGTCCAGGTTCCGGCGTCGTTGGGATGGTCCGGGATCAACGCCATGGGAGCTCTTTCGATAACGGGTCGCGGTGGATTGAGGCCGGGAGACGGATTTGGATGAAACGCCCTGCAAAAGGCCGCGGCCGAGCGGGGTCGAATCAGCCCCGGTCTCGGCTCCAATCAATGCTTTTCAGGGCGCTTTGTCTCGTTTCGAGCGGTAGTTTTGCGCGGCGACTGCCCCACTACTGCCCCACTAACTCGATTTTGCCCAAAAAATCATCCGTATGCGGAGGGTGGCTCTCCGTCAGACGTATGTTTTTGTTCAGGAAAAATGGTGGATGCGACAGGGATTGAACCTGTGACCCCCTCGGTGTGAACGAGGTGCTCTCCCGCTGAGCTACACATCCATCTCGGGCCCCGCAGCCATGTGCCTGTCGGGGAGGGCGCGGACATAGCCCGACCTCCCCGATGGCGCAAGCCTAGATGCCCGATGCTTTCACGGCGTCCGGCGTTTCAGCCTCCGGGTCGCCCGGAAGCCAGGCCACGTGGCCGTTGTAGATGTCCTCGTTGAGGATCTTCTCCTCCTTGGCGACCAGCACGGGGACCAGCATCTGGCCCGTGACATTGGTCGCCGTGCGCATCATGTCGATGATCCGGTCGATGGCCACGATGTAGCCGATGCCTTCCAGCGGCAGGCCCGCCGTCGACAGGGTCAGGGTCAGCATGACGATCGAGGTGCCGGGCACGCCGGCGGTGCCCAGCGAGCCCAGCACGGCGGTCAGGCCGATCAGGACGTACTGGGTCAGCGACAGATCAATGTTGAAATACTGGGCGATGAAGATCGAGGCGATGGCCGGATAGATGGCGCCGCAGCCGTCCATCTTGACGCTGGCGCCCAGGGGCACGGCGAAGGCGGCGTAGGCCTGGGGCACGCCCAGCCGCTCCACCGTCTGGCGCAGGGTGATCGGAAGGGTGCCCAGCGACGAGGAGGTGGCGAAGGCCGTCTGCTGGGCCGCGAAGGCGCCGCGGAAGAAGCTGCGGACCTTCAGCCCGTGCAGCTTCAGCAGGCCCGAATAGACGATCAGGATGTGGAACAGGCAGGCCGCGTAGATGGCGAAGATGAACTTGCCCAGCGGCAGCAGGGCCTCCCAGCCGTAGCCGCCGACGACCGAGCCGATCAGGCCGAACACGCCGAAGGGGGTCAACTGGATGACCCAGCGGGTGATGCGGAAGACGATCGCCGCGCCCTCATCGACCAGCCGGCGCGCCGTCTGGGCCCGGTCGCCCAGCGCCACCAGCGCTCCGCCGACCAGGGCCGAGAAGAAGATGATCTGCAGCACCTTGCCGTCGCTCAGGGCGGCGAAGGGATTGGTCGGGACGATCCCGATCAGCACCTCCAGGGGCGTCGGGATCACCCGCTCGCGCACTTCGCCCAGCGGCAGGTTGCTCAGCCCCATGCCCGGATTGATCAGGTGGCCGAAGGCGAAACCGACCAGTACGGCCAGCAGGGAGGTGATGGCGAACCAGACCAGGGTCCGCACGCCCAGCCGCACCGCCCCGGCGCCTTCGCCCAGCTTGGCGATCGAACTGGCGATGGTGAACAGCACCAGCGGCGCCACCACCATCCGGATCAGGTTCAGATAGACGTCGCCGATCGGCTGCAGCCAGACCTCCGCCTTATCCCGCAGGATCAGGCCGGCGAGGATGCCGAGGCCGAAGCCGGCGAATGTCCGAATCCACAGCGGGATCGCGAAGAAGCGACGGATCATGGACGGGTCTCTCGAGTGGCCAGCCCTTGCAGATGTTAGCAGGTGCAGCAAACCGCAACCGCCCGAGGCGCGGTTTTTAGCCGATCAGCCGGTCAATGGCCGTTTCCAGCTGCGCGAAGGCGTCGATCAGCACGTCTCCGCCCAGTTCGGCGGGCGCTATGGGGGTGTAGCCGTAGGTGACGACGATGCAGGGCAGGCCGGCGTTCTTCGCCGCGCCGACGTCCGGCGGGGCGTCCCCGACCATGATCGCCCGCGCCGGATCGCCGCCGGCCATCCGCACCGCCTCGATCAGATGGGCGCCCGAGGGCTTGCGCGCGCTGACCTTGTCCGGT
>NZ_JAHFPF010000178.1 GCF_023259385.1 Brevundimonas sp.
CGACAGCCATCCTGGGATGCACGATCCCCTCAACCCGGGCTTCCGCGCCAAGGTGGATGAGGGGCTGGCCCTGGCCTTGCGCCGTGCGCGGACGACGACCGACGCCGGCGGCTGGTGGTGGGCGTTGCGGGCCTATGTGGCCAGCTTCGACGACGGCCATGTGCAGATCGGCATGAAGGACGGCTCCTATGGCTTTCCGGCCCGCTGGCCGGGCTTCCTGACCGCCTATCGCGGCGCGAACCAGGTGGTGGCGGATCGTCTGGCGGACGACCCCGCCGCCCCGCCGCTGGACGCGCGCCTGATCGACTGCGACGGCGTGGGCGCAGACCGCCTGGCCGAGACGCGGGTCGGCGGCTTCCGCGGCCGCTGGTTCCTGCAGTCCCAGCACGCCCTGCTCGGCGACTGGGTGTTCCTGAACGCCTCCAACCCCTGGATCACCGAGATGCGCGAATGCCGCTTCGAAAGCGGCGGCCAGACCCGGTCCTATGCGCTGAACTGGCGGGCCATCGAGGCCGCCGACCTGTCCGCGCGCCGCAACCGGCTGAACCAGCGCTTTTCCCCCGAGTTCGGTTTGAAGACGATGGACGACGGCGGCCTGTGGCTGTCCATGCCCTCGTTCAACAGCGCGCCGGGCAGCACGGCCTATGTCGCCCTGACCGCCCTGCTGGCCGAGGCGCAGGCGAAGCAGGAGGCGCTCAGGACGGCGCCCTGGGTCGTGCTGGACCTGCGCGGCAACGGCGGCGGCTCCTCGCACTGGAGCGACAACCTGGCGACGCTGATGTGGGGCGACGACTGGCGGCGCACCCATAGCCCGCCTTCCAGCGACGCCGTCGACTGGCGCGCCTCGGACGACAACATCGCCGAAATCGTCACGTTCATCGATCAGTTGAAGGCGGCCGGCGGCGACGCCGACGTGATCGCCTGGGGCGACAAGGCGATCACGGGCATGCGCGCCGCCCGGGCCGCCGGGCAGGTCTACTGGCGGGAAGCGGACGACGCGCCGGCAGAGGCTTCCGCGACCCCCGCTCAGGCGGGCGCGGCCCCGGTCAATCCGATGCGCGGCCGCGTCTTCGTCCTGACCGATTCCGGCTGCGGCTCGGCCTGTCTGGACGCGGTCGACATCTGGAAGGCGGCGGGCGCGGTCCAGATCGGCCGCGAGACCTCGGCGGACACCGTCTACATGGAGGTCCGCGACGCCGACCTGCCCAGCGGCCTGGCCGGCATCGGCGTGCCGATGAAGGTCTATCGCGGCCGGGCCCGCGGCAACAACGAACCGCAGCGCCCGACCTACGTCTACGACGGCGACATGAGCGACGACGCCGCCCTCGCCGCCTGGGTCAGATCGCTCGGCTAGGCGCGCTTGTGGCGCGCGCCGAACTCGGAAAGAACACGGGCGCCGGATTTCCGGCGCGCCTTCCGCGAGGAAGAGGGGGACATCCAATGAAGACCACGACCGCCATCGTCACCGGCCTTTGGGCTGTCCTCGCCGCCCCCGCCCTGGCCCAGGAGACCGACCCCCAGGCGTGGATGGCGGAACCCCGCGACTGGTCCGCCATCCTGGTCCAGGATGCGACGGCGCTCCACGACATCGTCATCGACAGCCATCCGGGCGTCCACGACCATCTGAACCCCGCGTTCAGGGGCCGGGTCGACGCCGGCCTGGCGCTGGCGCTCGAACGCGCCAGGACCACGACCACGCCGGGCGGATGGTGGTGGGCGATGCGGTCCTACGTCGCCGGCTTCGATGACGGCCACGTGCAGATCGGCCTGAAGGCCGGCTCCCTGCCCATGCGCTGGCCGGGCTTCCTGACCACCTATCGCGGCGCGGATCAGATCGTGGCCGACCGGGACGAAAGCGATCCGGACGCCCCGCCCCTCGGCGCCCGCCTGATCGACTGCGACGGCGTGTCCGCCGACCGTCTGGCCGAAGAGCGCATCGGCGCCTTCCGCGGCCGCTGGTTCCTGCAGTCGCAGCGGGTCACCTTCGGCGACTGGCAGTTCCTGAGCGCCGCCAATCCGTGGGTCTCCGAGATGCGGAGCTGCCGCTTCGAGAGCGACGGCCAGACGCGCGCCTACGCCCTGAACTGGCGGTCCGCCGACGGCGTGGACCTGCCCGCCCGCCGGGCCCGGTTGTCGCAACGCGCCCACACCGCCATCGAGATGAAGACGCTGGCGGACGGCGGCTACTGGCTGTCCACGCCCAATTTCGACGGCGCACCGGACAGCGAGACGTTCCGCAATCTGACGGCCCTCATCGCCGAAGCCCAGACGAAACAGGCCGACCTGCGTCAGGCTCCCTATGTCGTGCTGGATCTGCGCGGCAATGGCGGCGGCTCGTCCCGCTGGGGAAGCCGGCTCGCCGTGGCCCTGTGGGGCATCGACTGGGCGCGCGCCCACAACCTTGCGCCGATCGAGGCGATCGACTGGCGGGCCTCCGAGGCCAACCAGGCCCGGATGCAGGCCTATGCCGACGAAGCCCGGGCCGCCGGCCAGGACGCCAATGCGATCGCCGACTTCGAGTCCACCGCCACCGCGCTCGGAGCCGCCCGCGCCGCGGGTGAAGTCTACTGGCGCGAGGTCGGCAGTCCTCAACCGGCCCGGCCCGCGGCCGAGCAGTTGGTCCGGGGACCGGTCTTCCTGCTGACCGACCCGGTTTGCGCCTCGGCCTGTCTGGACACCGTGGACCTGTGGAAGGCCCTGGGCGCGATCCAGGTCGGCGCCGAGACCTCGGCCGACACCGTCTACATGGAGGTACGCGCCGCCGCCCTGCCGAGCGACCGGGCCGATGTCGCCATTCCGATGAAGGTCTGGCGCGGCCGGGCGCGCGGCAACAACGAACCGCAGCGACCGGTCCACGTCTATGCCGGCGACCTCAGCGACGACTCCGCGGTCCAGGCCTGGATCGCGGGTCTGGCCCGCGACTGACGACTAGCCCTGGGCGTTGCGGATCGCCGCGGCGCCCGCGAAGGGCGTGATGAGACCGGCGAACAGGACATAGGCGGCCAGGAAGGCCAGCGCCGGGGCGGGCGACAGGCCGTTGGCGGCCCGCTCCAGCGCGCCCGCGCCGAACACCACCGGCGGGATGAACAGGGGCAGGACGACCACCGCGATCAGCAGGCCGCCGCGCTTGGACCCCAGGGCCAGGGCCGCGCCCAGCGCCCCGGTCAAAGCGAAGCCGAGGCCGCCGATCAGGGCCGCCAGCGCCGCCAGCGGCGCCAGTGACGGCGGCAGGCCCAGGGTGATGGCCGCCACCGGCGCGGTGACCGCCAGGGGCCAGCCGACCGCCAACCATTGCGCCTTGGCCTTTGTGATGACCGCCAGTTCCAGAGGGACGGGACCAAGGGCGATCAGGTCCAGCGTCCCGTCCTCGAAATCGCGTTCGAACAGCCGCTCCAGCGACAGGATCGACGAGACCGCCAGCGCCACCCAGGCGACGCCGCCGGCCACGGGCTTCAGCCCCGCCGGGTCGCCTCCGGCCGCCAACGGGACCAGCACGGTCAGGCACAGGAAGAAGCCGCAGGCCAGCAGGGGTCCGCCCCCGCCCGCCCAGGCCAGCGACAGCTCACGCCGCCACAGGATCATCAGCGCCCTCATCGGCCCGCTCCGATGTCGAGCGTGCGATGGACGACCGGCAGCGGGTCGTGGACAGCGGCGATGATGGTCCCGCCCCGCTCCACATGGGCCTGCATCAGCAGACCCAGCGCAGCGCGCCAGCGGGCGTCCAGCGGGCTCAGCGGTTCGTCCAGCAGCCAGATCGGGCGCTGCACGGCGATCAGCCGCGCGAAGGCCAGGCGGCGGCGCTGGCCGGCCGACAGCTGGCGCACCTCCAGGTCCAGCAGGGGCTCCAGCGCCAGCACATCGACCGCGGCCGCGACGCCGTCGGCGCCGGCGCCCAGCCATTGCGCCTGAAAGGCCAGCTCCTCTCGGGCCCGGCGCGCCCCCTTCAGCCCATCCAGATGGCCGAGCCAGTGCAGGTGCTTCGTCCGCGCCTCGGCCGGATCGACATCGGCGAAGGCGACGGTCCCGGCGTCCGGGCGCAGGAAGCCGGCCAGGGCGCGCAGCAGGCTGGTCTTGCCCGCGCCGTTGGCGCCGGTCAGGGCCAGGACCTCTCCGGACACGGCTGAAAACGACAGATCGCGGAACAGGACGCGCTCGCCGCGGGACAGGGTCAGGCCGTCGACGGCGATCATCAGGCACACCCCCAGTTGCGAACGTCTCTCAATACCCATGTCGCCGACATGGATTCATGGACGGACAACGGAACCCTCGCTATATGCGCGGTCGCCGCAGCAGGCGTTCGCCGCGCGCGTCGGGGACCTGTGCGCCCCGCCGTCAGCCGCGCGAGCGTGCAACCGGATTGTCGGGCGGCGTTGACCAGAGGAAGCCTCTCCATGCCGTCGAACGACAGCTTCAAGACCCGCCAGGACCTTTCCGTCGGGCGCAAGAAATACGCCTATTACAGCCTTCCCGCCGCCGAGGAAGCCGGTCTGGCCGGGATTTCCCGCCTGCCGCGCTCGATGAAGGTCCTTCTCGAGAACCTGCTGCGCAACGAGGACGGCGTCTCGGTCACCGAGGCCGACCTGCGCGCCGTCGCCGCCTGGATCGAAAACAAGGGCTCGGTCGAGCACGAGATCGCCTTCCGCCCGGCCCGCGTGCTGATGCAGGACTTCACCGGCGTTCCGGCCGTGGTGGATCTGGCCGCCATGCGCGACGCCATGAGCGCCCTCGGCGCCGACGCCACCAAGATCAACCCGCTGAACCCCGTCGACCTGGTCATCGACCACTCGGTCATGGTCGACCATTTCGGCACCGCCGGCGCCTTCAATCAGAACGTCGAGCGCGAATATGAGCGCAACATCGAGCGCTACAACTTCCTGCGCTGGGGCTCGTCGGCCTTCAACAATTTCCGCGTCGTCCCCCCCGGCACCGGCATCTGCCACCAGGTGAACCTGGAGAACCTGGCCCAGACCGTCTGGACGCTGGAAGAGGGCAAGAAGACCGTCGCCTATCCCGACACCGTCGTCGGCACCGACAGCCACACCACCATGATCAACGGCCTGGCCGTCCTGGGCTGGGGCGTCGGCGGCATCGAGGCCGAGGCCGCCATGCTGGGCCAGCCGATCCCGATGCTGATCCCGGAAGTCATCGGCTTCAAACTGACCGGCCGCCTGCCGGAAGGCACCACCGCCACCGACCTGGTCCTGACCGTCACCCAGATGCTGCGCAAGAAGGGCGTGGTCGGCAAGTTCGTGGAGTTCTTCGGTCCCGCCATCGCCGGCATGACCATCGAGGACCAGGCCACCATCGCCAACATGGCCCCGGAATACGGCGCCACCTGCGGCTTCTTCCCGGTGTCGCGCGCGACCATCGACTATCTGACCGCCACGGGCCGCGACAAGGCGCGCGTCGCCCTGGTTGAAGCCTACGCCAAGGCTCAAGGCCTGTGGATCGACGAAACCTCGGAAGACCCGGTCTTCACCGATGTGCTGGAACTGGACATCTCGACGGTCGTGCCGTCGCTGGCCGGCCCCAAGCGTCCGCAGGACAAGGTCGAGCTGACCACCGCCGCGCCCCAGTTCGAAACCGCGCTGGGTGAAGTCTTCAGCCGCCCGGCCGACGCCCCGCGCGTCAAGGTCGAGGGCGAGAAGTTCGACCTGGGCGACGGCGACGTCGTCATCGCCGCCATCACCAGCTGCACCAACACCTCCAACCCGTCGGTCCTGATCGCCGCCGGTCTGGTCGCCCAGAAGGCCAACAAGCTGGGCCTGAAGGTCAAGCCGTGGGTCAAGACCTCGCTGGCCCCCGGATCGCAGGTGGTCACCGACTATCTGACGGCCGCCGGCCTGCAGAAGGAGCTGGACGCCCTGGGCTTCAACCTGGTCGGCTACGGCTGCACCACCTGCATCGGCAACTCGGGTCCGCTGGCGGAGACCGTCTCCAAGGCGATCAACGACAACGGCCTGGTCGGCGTGTCGGTGCTCTCGGGCAACCGCAATTTCGAAGGCCGCGTGAACCCGGACGTCCAGGCCAACTACCTGGCCTCACCGCCGCTGGTCGTCGCCTATGCCCTGGCCGGCTCGATGCGCATCGACATCACCAAGGATCCGATCGGCCAGGACAAGAAGGGCAAGGACGTCTTCCTGAAGGACGTCTGGCCGACCACCGCCGAGATCGCCGCGATCCAGAAGAAGTCGGTCACCCCGGCCATGTTCGCCAAGCGCTACGCCGACGTGTTCAAGGGCGACAAGCACTGGCAGGCCATCAAGGTCACCGGCGGCCAGACCTATGCCTGGGACGACAGCTCGACCTACGTCGCCAACCCGCCGTATTTCGAAGGCCTGTCGATGGAGCCGACCCCGGTCACCGACATCGTCGAGGCCCGCGTGCTGGCCATCTTCGGCGACTCGATCACCACCGACCACATCAGCCCGGCCGGTTCGATCAAGAAGACCTCGCCCGCCGGCGCCTATCTGACCGGCCGCGGCGTCGACGCCCTGGACTTCAACAGCTACGGCGCCCGCCGCGGCCACCACGAAGTCATGATGCGCGGCACCTTCGCCAACATCCGTATCCGCAACAAGATCACGCCGGATATCGAAGGCGGCGTGACCAAGCATTTCCCGTCGCAGGACACGATGTCCATCTACGACGCGGCCATGCGCTATCAGTCGGAAGGCCGCCCGCTGGTCGTCTTCGCCGGCAAGGAATACGGCACCGGCTCATCGCGTGACTGGGCCGCCAAGGGCACGCGCCTGCTGGGCGTCCGCGCCGTCATCGCCGAAAGCTACGAGCGCATCCACCGCTCGAACCTGGTCGGAATGGGCGTCGTGCCGCTGCAGTTCAAGCAGGACGGCTGGCAGAAGCTGAACCTGACCGGCGAAGAGATCGTCACGATCCGCGGCCTGTCGGACGTCAACATCGGCAAGCTGCGTCCGCGTCAGGACCTGTGGGTCGAGCTGTTCCGCCCGTCGGACGGCAAGATGGCCCGCTTCCCGGTCCGCTGCCGCATCGATAACCAGACCGAGCTGGACTACTTCAAGGCCGGCGGCGTCATGCCCTACGTGCTGCGCAACCTCGCCGGCGGCGCGACCCCGGCGCCGGAAGCCGTCGCGGCGGAATAGGCCTCGACGCCAGGTTGAAAAGACAACGGCCGCTGGAGCGATCCAGCGGCCGTTTTCTTGTCCGTCTTCAAGAACCGCTCAGGCGTCGAGCCAGCCCTGGGCGCGCAGTTCGCCCACCCTCGCCCGCGACACCGGCGCCTCCAGCCCGCCCGTCAGCCGTAGCCGCAGGTTCCGGCCGTCCTCGAGCACGCCCTCCACGGCGGAACGGGCGACCCACCACGAGCGATGGGTGCGCGCGCCCTCCACGCCCTGCAAACCGGCCATCGCCTGCGACAGCGACATCAGGACCAGGGTCGAGCCGCGCGGGGTGTGAACCCGGACGTAGTGGTCCTCCATCTGCAGGCACAGGACCTCCCGCCCCAGCGCGGGCGGCAGGCGGTCACGCGGGTCCGCCGATCCCGCGTTCGCCTCGGCGCCCCCGGGACGACGCTTCACCCACCACAGCAGCGCGGCCGTGGCGATCAGACTGACCACCACGGACTGGGCGTACCACTCCAGTCGCGGCACCCGTCCGACCTCCGGCCACATGGCGCCGGCCAGCACGCGGC
>NZ_JAHFPF010000179.1 GCF_023259385.1 Brevundimonas sp.
TCCTGCGAAGCGGGGGCGGAGGGCGTCTGCGCCAGGGCCGGCGATGCGCCGGCAGTCAGAAGCAGAAGGGAGACGGCAACGGCGACGACGGCTTTCACGAACTCACCCGTTAGACTTGATGAAGAGAAGTATTGGATAGACCAGATCAGAACATAAAGATGACAGCCCTGTAATGCTGTCGCCGATTTAATCCACCTGTCCGTCTTGTAACTGGAGACAAGCAAACCATCCGGTCACACCTCTCGTCACACGACGAGGGGAGTTTCGCAATGACCAGAACCATTCTGTTGGCGACCACAGCGCTGTTGCTGACCGCCGGCGCCGCGGCCGCTCAGACGCCGCCGCCTGTACAGGCCGAAGCGGGTCAGCAGGGCGTGCTGATCTTCGAACCGGCCTTCTTCTCCGACCAGCAGCCCAACACCGCGCTGGACATGGTCAACCGCGTCCCCGGCTTCAGCGTCAACGACGGCGACGGCAGCCGCGGCTTCGAGGGTTCGGTCGGCAACATCCTGATCAACGGCTCGCGGCCCGCCTCCAAGAACGACACCGGCTCCAATGTCCTGTCGCGCACCCTGGCCGCCCAGGTCCTGCGCATCGAGCTGATCCGCGGCGGCGCCCCCGGCATCGACATGCAGGGCTTCTCGGTCGTCGTGAACGTCATCACCCGCAGCGAGTCCAGCCGGCAGTCGGTCTTCACCGGCAACGCCGCCCTGTTCGAGGGCGGAAACGACGTCTACGGCGGCTCGTGGCAGTTCACGGCCAAGGACGGCGACCGCACCTGGGGCTTCACCCTCAGCGACGGCATGTCGACCAGCGACTCCAACGGCGTCGGCCCGGTCGTCCGCCGCGACGGCGCCGGGACCATCCTGCGTCAGGAAGACTTCTTCAACGACCAGTCCGGCGGCGGAAACTCGCTGCGGGTCAACTACGCCAGCCCCTTCCTGGGCGGCAAGATCGACCTGACCGCCCGCTACGGGATCAACGACTTCTCGAACATAAACCTGCAGACCTCGCCCACCGTGCGGCGTGAGAGCGTCTACGCCGAGGACGGCGCCAGCGGCGAGTTCGGCCTGGTCTACACCCGCGATATCGACAGCCGCCTGAAGTCCGAAACCCGTTTCATCCACGAGTTCTCCGACAACGATTCGAGCGCCTTCTCGCGGGTCACGGAAAATGCGGTGAACGCGCCAGAGCAGCGCTTCTCCTCGGTCAGCGAGAGCTCCGAAACCATCCTGCGCAGCCTGCTGCGCTATGAGCATTCCCCCAAGCTCACCATCGAGACCGGCGGCGAGGTCGCCTACAACATGCTGGAGACCGAGCAGGCCTTCAGCGTCGGCGGCGTGGCCGTTCCGCTGCCCTCGGCCTCGGTCAAGGTCGAGGAGACGCGCGGCGAGCTTTTCGCCAAGGGAACCTGGCGGCTGCGCGACAACCTGACCTTGGAAAGCGGCGTGCGTGTCGAGGCCTCGACCATCAGCCAGTCGGGCGACGCGGACAAGGAGAAAAGCTTCTACTTCATCAAGCCGCGCTTCCTGGCCACCTGGACGCCGAGACCCAACAACCAGTTCCGGCTGCGCTTCGAACGCGAGGTCGGACAGCTGAACTTCAGCGACTTCGCCGCTTCGGCCGAACTGGAGGACGAGAACGTCTTCGGCGGCAACATCGACCTGGAGCCCGAACAGCGCTGGATCAGCGAGCTGGCCTATGAGCGCCGCTTCTGGGGCGATGGCATCGTCAGCATCACCCTGCGCCACGATGAGATCAGCGACGCCATCGACGTGATCCCGCTGGACGGCGGCCTGTCGGCCAACGGCAACATCGGCGATGGAACGCTGGACCAGTTGGCGGTGAACATCCTGGTGCCGATGGACAAGGTCGGCTTCACGGGCGGCCGCGTCGGCTTCCGCAACACCTGGAACAAGACCGAGGTCACCGATCCGACCACCGGCGAGACGCGCCCGATCTCAGACGTGCGCCCCACACAGGCGACCATCACCATCGCTCAGGACATCAAGTCCTGGAACCTGCAGTGGGGCGGCGCCTGGCTGCCGCTGCTGGGCCTGGCGAGCTACGACCCCGACCAGAGATTCAGCTGGCGCGGCAAGGACTATTTCGAGCTCTGGGCCGAATACAAGCCGACCCCGACCCTGTCGTTGCGGGCTCAGATCAACGTCTGGAACGACTTCGACCAGGAACGCATCGTCTACGGCGACCGCCTGACCCGGCCGATCGCCTACATCGAAACCCGTCAGATCGACCCGCGGACCTTCTACCAGCTGCGCCTGCGCAAGACGTTCTGATCGGCTCCGGAGGCGGCGGCGGTTTCCCTTTGACCGCCGCCGGTTCACACACCTGTCCCGCTTTTAACTGGAGCCGGCGGGGCTTCGCAGGCAACCTCTACCGACAGGGGAGACGTCATGCACAAGGCATTCTGGCTAGCGAGCGTCGCAGCGTCCGTCCTCATAACCCCGGCCCTGGCGCAGACCGCGCCGCCTGCCCCCGAAACCATCGCCCAGCAGGGCGTGCTGGTGTTCGACCCCGTCTTCTTCGCCGACAGCCGCCCGGACACGGCGTTCGACATGATCACGCGCCTGCCGGGCTTCGCCTTCAACTCCGGCGACAGCGACACGCGCGGCCTGGCCGGCGCGTCGGGCAACGTCCTGATCGACGGCCAGCCGCCCTCGGCCAAGACAGATAATCTGGAGGCGGTCCTGCGCCGCATCTCGGCCGCAGGGGTCGCCCGCATCGAGCTGATCCGCGGCGGCGCTCCTGGCATCGACATGCAGGGCCATCCGGTCGTCGCCAACGTCGTTCTGGCGCGCCAAGTGACCACCGAACGGGTGCTGGAGCTGAACAGCTACATCTATCCCGACGGCCATCTCGGTCCGCTTCTGGCGGCCCGCTATTCCCGTCGCGACGGCGACAACCAGATCGAAGGCTCGATCAGCGCCACCTCCGACCGCACGGACGGCACGGGCGACGGCTTCCGTCGGCGCTACGACGCGTCGGGCAATCTGGTCCAGGACGCCGACCTGGTGCTGTGGGATCGCTTCCGCAACGTGCGCGGCACCGGCGCCGTACAACGCCGCCTCGCCGGCGGTCGCCTGCGCATCACCGGCCTGCTGGGCTGGTTCAGCAATGAGAACGCCCAGGACGTCCTGATCCGCTCGGGTCCCGGAACCGACAGCCGCAACGACGAGGAAGACCACGGCATCGACAGCGAGCTGGGCGTCAGCTGGGTCCGGGACCTTGGGCCGCGCACCGCGCTCGAGCTGACCGGCCTGCAGCGCTACGAAACCGAGGACTACACCGGCGTCTCCGCCAGCGGCGGGAACAGCTCGACCTTCACCTCCGACGACACCGAGGGAGAGTCGATCGCCCGCGTCGAGCTGCGCCATCGCCCCTCGGAACAGTGGTCGGTCGAGACCGGCGGCGAGGTGGCGTGGAACTTCCTCGACAGCGCCACGACCTATTCCGAGAACGGCGTGCCCGTTCCCCTGCCCTCGGCCTCGGTGCGGGTCGAGGAGCTGCGGGGGGAGGTCTTCGGCCAGGCCACCTGGCGACCCACTCCCGAGTTCACCCTCGAGTTCGGCGTACGGGTCGAGGTGTCCGAGATCAGCCAGACGGGCGACAGCGACCTGAGCAAGTCGTTCGTCTATCCCAAGCCCCGCATCCAGGCGACGTGGACGCCGTGGACCGGGCACCAGTTCCGCTTCCGGGTCGAGCGGACGGTGGGCCAGCTCGACTTCGGCGATTTTGTCGCCTCGGCCGACATCGACATCGGCCAGGTCGAGGGCGGCAACCCCGATCTGGCGCCGTCGCAGGAGACGGTGTTCGAGGCCTTCTACGAGCGCCGCTTCTGGGACAAGGGCGTCTTCGACGTGACCGTCCAGCATGCCGAGGTCCAGGACGTGGTCGATGTGATCCCGCTGGCGGGGGGCTTCGACGGCGTCGGCAACATCGGCGACGGGACCTCGAACTTCTATCAGGTGCGCCTGACGCTGCCGATGGACCGGCTGGGTCTGTCCAACGCCCGTCTGCAAACCCGCGGCAGCTGGTCACAGACCCGCGTCACCGACCCGGTCACCGGCCAGGAGCGCCGCTTCGAGGGCAACCAGGCCTTCGGCTGCGGCGTCAACTTCAACCAGGACCTGAAGGGCGGTCGCTGGTCCTACGGCTTCGACCACGGCTGCAATGTCGACAAGGGGCGCATCTTCCGGGTGCGCGAGATCCGCGCCCTCTACGCTGAGCCGGGCGTATCGCTCTATGGCCAGTGGAAGCCGCGGCCCGACCTGACCGTCCGCGTCGACATGGGCAACGCCAGCGACCGGGCCCAGGGCTATAACCGCGACCTCTACAGCGGACCGCGCGACGTGGCGCCGGTCGTCACCCACGAGGTGCGCCGCACGAAGATGAGCCCTTGGCTGTTCCTGCAGATAAGAAAGACCTTCTGAAGAAGGCGTCCCTCCGTCCCCCGGAAACTGAGGATGCCCCGGTGCATCAAAAAAGGGCGGGACCGCGAGGTCCCGCCCTTCCTGTGTGATCAACCCGTGAGGGCGATCAGTGGATGCCCGCCATGCCCTTCTTGAGGAGCGGCGAGATGATCAGCAGGAACACGCCCACGCCGACGCCGACCCAGCCGATGGTCCCGAAGATGGAACCATAGGTTTCCAGGGCCAGGGCGCGGTCGGTGACGACGCCCGCCACCGTGTCGGTCGCGGTCGCCTTGGCGATGATGCCGGCCACGATGTGCGCCACGGAGCTGGACAGGAACCACACGCCCATCATCAGGCCGACCACGCGCGCCACCGAAAGCTTGGTGATCATCGAAAGGCCGACCGGCGAAATGCAGAGCTCGCCGATGGTGTGGAAGAAGTAGGTCAGGAACAGGAACAGCAGCGGCACGCGGAAGTCCGCATTGGCCAGATTGCCCGCCGCCCACATCAGCACCAGGAAGCCGATCCCGACGAACATCAGACCGAACGAGAACTTCACCGGAGTGGAGGGTTCGGCGTTGCGCTTGGCCAGCCAGACCCACAGCGCCGCCATGATCGGACCGCCCAGAACGATGATGCCCGGGTTGAACATCTGCGTCATGGCCGCATTGAACCACGAGGGCATCTGGGTCGACTGGTCGGCGAACAGGGTCAGCGACGAGCCGGCCTGTTCAAACAGGGCCCAGAACAGGACCGAGAAGAAGATCAGCACCTGGGCGACCAGCATGCGGCTCCGCTCGGAGCCCTTCAGCTTGAAGACCGTGTAGCCGACAACCAGGGTGAAGATGACGCCCGCGAGCCACGGCAGCAGGTTCTCGATGATCTCGTGGCGCTGCATCAGAAGCCAGGTCGGGAAGACCGCGACCAGGCCGGCGATCCAGAAGAACGGCACCAGCGGCACGCCCAGGATGCTGCGCCCCTGAACCGGAACCGGCGGTGCGCCGCGGCCCTCGAGCCAGCCCTGGCCGAGCACGAAGGTCAGCAGGCCGAACAGCATGCCCACGCCCGCCAAGCCGAACCCGTAGGCCCAGCCGTACTTGATTCCGAGATAGGAACAGGCCGCGGTGGCCAGGAACGAACCCAGGTTGATGCCGACATAGAAGATGGTGAAGCCGCCGTCGCGACGCGGGTCGTTCTCTTCGTAGAGCGCCCCCACGACGGTGGAAATGTTGGCCTTCAGGAAGCCGACCCCGACGATGATCAGGGACAGCGCGAAGAACAGGATCGGTTCGCCCAGCGCCAGGTCACGGTTGGTCTCCAGGCTGTAGCCGCCCGCGGGCGTGAAGGCCGGGAAACCGCCGGCGGTCGGAGCCGCGACAGCATTGGCGGCTGCCGGCTCGGCGCCGACGGTCGAGACGCCTTGCGGCGTGATCGAGATATGAACCCGCTCGTCGCCGTTGACGGCGAACATCTTGCGGTTCTGGTCTCGGCCTTCGACCTGAAGTTCGTAGGTCGTGGCGCCGATGGTCAGGCGCTCACGCCCGCCCGTGCCCTCGAAGGCCATGGTGAAGTGGCCGGCCACCAGCAGCACCGCGCCGATGATGACCGCCTTGCGCGATCCCAGATACCGGTCCGCGATCAGGCCGCCCAGCACAGGCATCAGATACACCAGCGCGGCGTAGGCCGCGTAGATGCCCTGCGCCTCGCCGGTGCTGAACAGGAAATGTTGGGTCAGATAGAGGACCAGCAGGGCCCGCATGCCGTAGTAGGAGAAGCGCTCCCACATCTCGGTGAAGAACAGGATCACCAGCCCGCGCGGATGTCCCAGAAACGTCTTGCGGGGCCCGGCGGTAAGCGCGCCCCCTGTGTCCGTCGTACTCAACGGCCAACTCCCATTTTGCCTTGCGCCCCACCTGACGCGATGGGCGCATAAGCAGCACGCGGATGAAGACCGGACAAGAGTTAAGGGTAAATTGGCGCCGAGGTGGCTTGCCGCCCCCCTGACGGCAGGATAGGCCCGCCGGACAGGCGGCAGGTAAAAGCATGACGACTCGGCGCGCGACCCTGATCGGATTGGCCGGCGGCCTGGCCGCGGCCGC
This sequence comes from Brevundimonas sp., assembly GCF_023259385.1. GTDB lineage: Bacteria > Pseudomonadota > Alphaproteobacteria > Caulobacterales > Caulobacteraceae > Brevundimonas. Next base: position 6,533 of record NZ_JAHFPF010000179.1, read on the forward strand.
CTGCTCGCGCGCGCCCACAGTGACGGGCGACGTAGTCGCCGCGGGCCAACCCGCCGCCCTGCTGATCTGGGCCGTCGCCCGCGAGCGGCTGGCGGGATGGCCGCGCAAGCCGGACCCCGAATGCCTGGCCGGACTGGCGCCCGGCGCCGCGGCCCTGCCCGAACTGGGCGGACTGGCCGGACCGGGACGGCAGGCGGGGTTGGAAGCCATCGCCGCCCTGCGCCCGAGCCTGATTCTCGACTACGGCGACACCGATGCGCAGAACGTCCAGCGCGGGGTCCGGATCAAGGCGCGGTTGAACCTGCCCTGGACCCTGATCGACGGCGCCCTGACCCGCATTCCCGAAGCCTTCCGACAAGCCGGAGGGCTGCTCGGCGCCGCCGAGCGCGGCGCCAGCCTGGCCGACGACGCCGAACGGGTGCTGGCCGACTGGCGCAGGTCGCCGCCGGGCCGAAGCTTCTACTACGCACGCGGCGCCGACGGGCTGGAGACCGGCTTCCGCGGCGCCCTGGCCACCGAGGTGCTCGAGGGCGCCGGCTGGACCAATGTCGCGGTCGGCGCGACCGACATCGGGCGGGTCACCCGCGAACAAATCATCGCCTGGGACCCCGAAGTGTTGGTCACCCTGAACGAGGGTTTCGCGCGCACCGCCCTGCACAGCGAGGTCTGGCGCCGCCGTCCCAACGGCGGGATGCGCCGCATCCTGCTGCTGCCCGACAAGCCGTTCGGCTGGATCGACCGGCCGCCGTCGGTGAACCGTCTGCTGGGCTGCGCCTGGCTGGCCTCTCCCGGCGACAGCGCCATGGCGCTGGCCATGCTGAGCCGCCGCCTCTACGGGCTGGCCCCGGCCGAAATCCGCCGCCCGCAATGGCTCGATTGAGAGGCGTTCCAGCCTGGGTCCCGACCGCCGCCCTGACGCTGGCGGCCCTCGCCGCCGCGACCGCCGTCCTGTGCTCCGGCCCGCTGTCGGTCGCCCCGGCCGACCTCGCCGCCGCCCTGTTCGGACGCGGCTCGCCCGAGGCGGAGCTGGCGCTCGCCCTGCGCGGCCCCCGCCTGCTCGCGGCCCTGACCT
>NZ_JAHFPF010000180.1 GCF_023259385.1 Brevundimonas sp.
TCATCGTGTACTTCGACTGGGATCGTTCGGACCTCACGGCCGAAGCCCAATCGGTGGTCACGCAGGCCGCCAACTACGCCAAGTCGGGTCGTCCGACGCGCATCCTGATCGTCGGTCACGCCGACACCTCGGGTTCCGCGGCGTACAACATCGGCCTGTCGAACCGCCGTGCGCGCACCGTGGCTGACGCCCTGGTCGCCTCGGGCGTCAACGGCGGCGTGATCTCGCTGGACGGCAAGGGTGAAACCCAGCTGGCCCGCCCGACCGCCGACGGCGTTCGCGAGCCGCTGAACCGTCGCGCCACCATCGGCATCAACTTCCGCTAAAAACGGAAGCTGATCCGAAGCCTTCGGCCTCAAGCAGACCGAAGGCCGGTAGGCCAAGACTACAGAGCCGCCGGTCCTCCAAAGAGGGCCGGCGGTTTTGCTTTGTCCGCCGCCGCGACGCCCGGGGTGGTCAAAGGCGCGCCCGGTCGCTATCTCCACGGCCTGTCTGAACGGGGTGGACCCACATGCGCGTGGCGATGATCGGAACCGGCTATGTGGGCCTGGTGTCAGGGGCCTGTTTCGCCGACTTCGGCCATGACGTGACCTGCGTCGACAAGGATCAGTCCAAGATCGACCGCCTGGAGAAGGGCGAGATCCCGATCTTCGAACCCGGCCTGGACGATCTGGTCGCCTCGAACGTGCGCGGCGGCCGCCTGTCCTTCGCCCTGGACGGGGCCGAGGCGATTCGCGGCGCCGACGCCGTCTTCATCGCCGTGGGCACGCCGTCGCGCCGCGGCGACGGCCACGCCGACCTGTCCTATGTCTACGCCGCCGCCGAGGAGATCGCCGGCCTGATCGAGGGCTTCACCGTCGTGGTGACCAAGTCGACCGTCCCGGTGGGCACCGGCGACGAGATCGAACGCATCATTCGCGAACGCCGCCCCGACGCCGAGTTCGCCGTGGTCTCCAATCCGGAGTTCCTGCGCGAGGGCGCCGCCATCGAGGACTTCAAGCGGCCCGACCGCGTGGTGGTCGGCACCGAGGACGAACGCGCCCAGGCCGTGATGCGCGAGCTGTACCGTCCGCTGAACCTGAACGAGACGCCGATCCTGTTCACCGGCCGCCGCACGTCCGAACTGATCAAATATGCGGCCAACGCCTTCCTGGCGATGAAGATCACCTTCATCAACGAGATGGCGGACCTGTGCGAGGCGGTCGGCGCCGACGTGCAGCAGGTCGCGCGCGGCATTGGCCTGGACAAGCGGATCGGCGCCAAATTCCTGCACGCCGGCCCCGGCTACGGCGGCTCCTGCTTCCCCAAGGACACGCTCGCCCTGGTGCGCACGGCGGTGGACGCCGGCACGCCGGTGCGCCTGATCGAGACCACGGTCGAGGTCAACGACGCGCGCAAGAAGGCCATGGCCGGCCGCGTCTCGGCCGCCATGGACGGCGACCTGAAGGGCAAGACGGTCGCCCTGTTGGGCGTGACCTTCAAGCCGAATACCGACGACATGCGCGACGCCCCCTCGCTGGACGTGGCCCCGGCCCTGATGGCCCTGGGCGCGACGGTTCAGGCCTTCGACCCCGAGGGCATGCACGAGGCGTCCAAGCTGCTGGACGGCGTGGTGTTCAAGGACGGTCCCTATGAGGCCGTCACCGGCGCCGATGTGGTGGTGATCCTGACCGAGTGGGACCAGTTCCGGGCGCTGGACCTGGACCGCGTCAAGCTGCTGCTGCGTCAGCCGGTGATGGTGGACCTGCGCAACGTCTACCGCCCCGACGACATGCGGGCGCGCGGCTTCCGCTACACCTCGATCGGCCGGGCCTAGGCGACTATCGCGAGACGGTCCGGACCAGCTGGGCCTGGGCCTCGGCGACCGGATCGGGGCGGGGCAGGAGGACGCGGCCGGCGCCGATGACGACGGTCGCCGACAGCACCGCGGCGATGACCGCGATGGTGGCCAGCCTGAGGCCGTCTGCAAATTCCTGATGGTCCGGACGCAATCGTTCCCCCGAGTCGAACGTGCTTCCGTATCGAGCATTCGCGCGCCAGCTGTGCAAGTCACGGAACGGTGTGAGGCGCGGAAAAAGCGGCGTTACGGTCGGCTGGACCGGGGATGAAAGTGGTTAGTGGCTAGTGGTTAGTGGCTGGCCAGTCGGGTACGGCCTCACGGCCTGCGCCGCCCTTCCGCTGACGCCTGACGGTGCTGACGCCACGCTCGTTCTTTGGCTGCCTGCGGAAGGGCGGCGCGGAGGGCGCCGTCGCAGGCTGGCGGCCAGCCACTAACCACTAGCCACTAACCACTTGCCGGCCGCCGGCGGCCGCGCATGACGCACCGCCGCCGGAGCCAGTCAGATCAGCCGCGGAACGGGCGGATCAGGATTTCGACGCGGCGGTTCTGGGCCTTGCCGTCCGGGGTGGCGTTGGAGGCGATCGGCTGGCTCTCGCCGCGGCCATCGACGTACAGGCGGTCAGCCAGGACGCCGCGATCGACCAGGTAGCGGGCCACCGAGGAGGCGCGCTGGCGCGAGAGGTTCAGGTTGTAGTCGTCCGCGCCGTCCGAATCCGCGTGACCGACGATGTCGATCAGCGACTGGTCGTAGCGGTCCAGCACCGCGGCCACGTCGTCCAGGGTCGCATAGAAGCGCGCGTTGATGGACGACTGGTTCGAGGCGAAGGTCACGTCCGACGGCATGCGCAGGACCAGGTTGTCGCCCTGGCGCGCCACGCCGACGCCGGAGCCGGACAGTTCGGCTTCCAGCTCGCGCTGCTGACGGTCCATGTAGGAGCCGACCGCCGCGCCGCCCAGGGCGCCGATGCCGGCGCCGATGAGGGCGTTCTTGCGGCCTTCCTCGGAGTTGGAGGTGTTGGTCAGATAGCCCAGCAGGGCGCCGCCCAGGGCGCCGGCGATCACGCCGGTGCCGGTGTTGTTGCGGCGCGGGGTCGAGCTGTACGGGTCGGTGGTGGTGCAGGCGGCGGCGCCCAGCAGGGCGGCGATGCTCACGCCGGTGACGAAGAGTTTGGCGCGCATGATGGATCCTTTCGATCGTACGGGTTCTGGCCCTGAAACGCGGCCTTACAGTCAAGGTTCCTATCTGTACCGGAGCTGAACGGATCCGGTCGGATTTTTTCGGACGGCGCCCACGCTTTGCCAAGGTCGTGCCGCAGGGCGTATGGAAACCGCCAGACTGTCGACAAGGGTTCAGACGTGACCGAAGCCGCCCCCGCCCCGACCCGCGCCCTCGAGCCGGTGTCGATGAAATTGTACGATCAGGACTTCCAGGCCTTCGCCGACAAGCTGGGCCAGTCGTTCAAGCGCTACGGCTTCGCCGTCATCTCGGATCACGGCCTGGACGAGGCGGTGATCGAGGCGGCCATCGACGACTCCAAGGCCTTCTTCGCCCTGCCGGAAGACGTGAAGCGCCAGTACCACCAGCCGGGCACCGGCGGCGCGCGGGGCCTGACCCCGTTCGGCGTCGAAGCCGCCAAGGGCGCTGCCACCGTCGACCTGAAGGAGTTCTGGCACGTCGGCCGCGAGCTGCCCGAGGGCCACCCCTACCGCAAATACATGCGCGACAACGTCTGGCCGACCGAGGTGGAGGGCTTCAAGGAACACCTGTACGGCATGTTCACCGCCATGGACGCCCTGGGCGCCAAGGTGCTGCGCGGCATCGCCCGCTACCTGGAACTCGGCGACAACTTCTTCGCGGACAAGGTCCAGCTGGGCAATTCGATCCTGCGCATGCTGCATTATCCGCCGGTGCCGGCCGGCGCCTCGGGCGTCCGCGCCGGCGCGCACGAGGACATCAACGTCATCACCCTGCTGCTGGGCGCCGAGGAGCGCGGCCTGCAGCTGAAGGACGCCGACGGCGAATGGCTGGAAGTCGCGCCGCCGCCGGGCGCGCTGGTGGTCAACATCGGCGACATGCTGCAGCGCCTGACCAATCACGTCCTGCCGTCGACCAGCCACCGGGTGATCAACCCGACGCCGGAACGGGCCAGCTTCGCCCGCTACTCGACGCCCTTCTTCCTGCACTTCAACCCGGACTTCATGATCGAGACCCTGCCGTCCACGATCACGCCGGAAAACCCGGACCGCTACGCCGGCCAGCCGCTGATGGCCGAGGACTTCCTGACCCAGCGGCTCAAGGAAATCCGCTTGATCTGACGGGGGTGCGCTTCGGGTGGGCTGGTGCGTGTGAAGTGGCTAGTGGCTAGTGATTAGTGGTTGGCCACCAGCCTGCGACGGAACCGTCCGCGCCGCCCTTCCGCCAACAGAAGCAAACGCAGGCGCGAGCGTGCAGGCAGCGATGGGCCCTGTCAGCGGGGAGCAGCGCCGACCTCGCGGCCGCACCCTGCTGGCCAGCCACTAATCACTAGCCACTAGCCACTTCCCATCCACCAGCGCCCACCGACCGTGGCGCCACCCTATTTGGAGATCCGCAGCTGGCTGATGCTGCGGCCGATGGCGGCGAAGGCCGTCTTCAGCGAGGAGCCGTTCTGCGGCAGGTAGACGTAGTCCGGGCTGGTGGCGCAGGCCTGCATGACCTCGGTGGCCGTATCGACCGTTCCGGGCGTGGTGTCCGGCGTGCCCGAGATGTCGAAGCCCACGGTGTAGATGATGATGTTCTGCGCCTTCATGGCGTTGCACATGTTCACCGACTGCAGGAAGGGGCTGCCGTTGTTGGAATTGTGGTTGATCCAGCGGTCGTTCGAACCGCCGCCCGCGCCCGAGTCCCGCGCCCGCACGCCGTTGTAGTAGACCGCGTTGAACTCGCCGTCGGTCATGATGATCACGACCTTCAGCAGGTTCGGCGTGCCGTAGGGATCGGGCGTGCTTTCCGTCGGGAAGATGGAGGCGAAGGTCGGCGAGACCATGTACCAGCCCCAGCCCACGCCGATCTGGCCGGCGGTGCCGCCCTCGGCCTTGTAGGCGTTGATGCGGCTATGCAGCGTGTCGCGGTTGGTGGTCAGCGGCGTGAAGGTGGTGGTCATGCAGCCGCCCTGACCGACGTTGGTCGTCCCGACGTAGGAGAAGGCGACCTTGGACGTGGACGGGGCCGCGTCGGTGTAGGCGTTGGAGCCCACCCGCTCGCTGACGCAGCTGGACGCCTCGAAGATGCGCAGGTTGTTCTCGTTGTTCGTGAACAGGAAGTTGGCGCAGCCGTACTCCAGGCACTGCACCGTGCCGCCCGAGGTGTAGTTGGACACCGCCGCCACGGGACCGACCATGTTGTTGATCGAGAAGGTCGAGTCCGTCTGCTTGGTGACGGTCTGGTAGAAGGGCGTCGAACCGCTGGGGCTGACGCTGTTCTGGGTGTTCAGCTGGGTCATGCCGCCGACGTTCAGCATGCGGACGTCCTCGCCCGTGGCCAGGCCGTGGCCGTTCGAGGTCACCACCACCTCGCAGGTCGAGACCAGGCAACGCCGGGCGATGCCGCTGCTGGCCGTATAGGTCTGGTAGCCCGTGGTGTTGATGGCCGACCCGGCGAGGGTCTGCAGGGAGAAGGTGTTGTTGTCGATCCTGACCACCTTGTAGGACTTGCCGTTCAGGTAGGAGGCCAGGTCGGCCTGGCCCGAATTGTTCCCGTCGGTCACGCCGCTGATCCAGACGAAATCGCCCGTGGAGTAGCCGTGGCTGTTCGCGGTGAAGACCCCGGGGCTGGCCTTCGTCATGGCGGTGATCGTCTTCTGGCTGTTGGCCACCATCCAGGCCGCGCCGGTGATGTTGGTGGCCCCGCGCGCGGCCCCGCGCACATCGTTCAGATAGCTGCCCGCGTTGACGCCCATCGAATAGGGCACCAGCGCCATTCGGGTCTTGTTGATGCTCTGGTTGGTCTGCACGACCAGGTCGACCAGGTCGTTCGCCGCCTCCTGGAGGTCGGACAGGCGGGTCCCCTCCATCGAGCCGGTGATGTCCAGCACCAGCGACACCTCGATGTCCTTGGTCGCCCGGTTGACCTCGGAGTGGGCGCCCACCTGGATGTAGTCATCCATGAACTTGCCGTAGGGCGGCAGGAAGATGTTGGCGACCAGGGTCTTCACATCGACCTTGGAGCTGGCGACCACGATCTCGGACTTGTTCAGTACGAAGGTGGTGTCGGCCTCGCGCAGGGTGATGTTCGGATAGGCCTTCAGATTGGCCTTCAGGGCGGCCAGGCCGACGCGCTGGATGTTGACGTCGTCGGAGTAGGGCGAGCGGGCGGCGGCCAGGGTGGCGGCGTCCAGGGCGTCCTGCAGGTTGACCCGCACGGTCGAGGCGCGGTGGATATCGACCCCGCCGACGGTCATCAGGACCAGCACGGGCATGCTGAGGCCGAAGATCATCGCCACGTTGCCGCGTGTCTCGGACGCCATGCGGCGAACAAGGTTGCACGCGCCTCGGGCGATCCCGCTGATCCAGTGTCCGATAGCCATCGTCATCCCGGTCCTCGCCGCGGCACAGGGCGCCGACGGTCATCGAGGCGGAAGATGACGGAGTTCGGTTAAGGGAAGGCCTAACGGCGAGGGTTAACCCGGCGGTGAGGAACCGCCGGGCTCTCTGGTTCAGGCCATCAGGCGTCCCAGCCGCAGCTCTTGCCGCGGTTCTGCACGGTCAGCCAGGCGTTCAGCGGCGCGAAATAGTCGGCCACCGCCGAGGCGTCGTTGCCGCGCTCGCCGGTGAAGGCTTCCATCGCTTCCGGCCACGGGCGCGACTGGCCCATCTCCAGCATCCGCTCGAAGCGCTCGCCCACCTCCTTGTTTCCGTAGATCGAGCAGCGGTGCAGCGGGCCCTGCCAGCCGGCCTGCTTGCAGGCCGCGCGCTGGAACTGGAACTGGTAGATGTGGGCCAGGAAGTAGCGGGTGTACGGAGTGTTGCCCGGGATGTGGTATTTCGCGCCCGGATCAAAGGCGTTGGCCGGACGCGGTCCCGGCGGCACAAGGCCCTGATATTTCAGCATGTTGGCCGACCAGGCGCTGTTGTACTCGGCCGGGCTGGTCTCGCCGTCGAAGACGCCCCAGCGCCAGCGGTCGACCATCAGGCCGAACGGCAGGAAGGCGATCTTGTCCAGCGCCATCTTGAGCAGGAAGGGGATGTCCTCTTCCGCGCCCGGCGTGGTCTGCAGCAGGCCGATCTGGTTCAGATAGGTCGGCGTCAGGGCCGACAGGCCGACGAAGTCGCCGATGGCCTCGTGGAAGCCGTCGTTCGCCCCGTTCTTGAACAGGAAGGGCTGATCCTTGTAGGCGCGCTGGTAGTAGTTGTGACCCAGTTCGTGGTGGACGGTGTAGAAGTCGTCGCCGTTCACCTGGGTGCACATCTTGATGCGGATGTCCTCGGCGTTGTCGAGGTCCCAGGCCGAGGCGTGGCAAACCACCTCGCGGTCGCGCGGCCGGGTGATCATCGACCGCTCCCAGAAGGTCTGGGGCAGGGCCGGCAGGCCCAGCGAGGTGTAGAAGCCCTCGCCCGTGCGGACCATGCGGGTGGCGTCGTACTGGGCGTTCGTCAGCAGCGCATCGAGGCTGTAGCTGGACGTCCCGCCGCTGGTCGGGGCCACGACGTCGTAGATGTTGCCCCACTGCTGCGACCAAATATTGCCCAGCAGGTCGGCGCGGATCGGGCCGTGGTCGG
>NZ_JAHFPF010000181.1 GCF_023259385.1 Brevundimonas sp.
GATGTGACGGACACCCCGACCGTCCGCCCGCAGGACGCCGCCCCGGTCACGGCCGACATCGCCCCCGCAACGCCCCGAACGGACGAGCCGGTCGCTCCCCGCCACGGCGGACGCGGACGCATGATCGCCCTGGTGGTGATCGGGCTGTGCGTGGTCGTCGGCCTGGGTATCGGCGCGTCCGTGTTCGGCCTCGACACCGTCTTCGGCCGTCGGCCGCCGGCGATCGTGGTGATCCCGATCGTCGATGCGAGCGCCGATCCGGAAGGGGCGGAGATGGCGGAGGCCGTAACCGCCCGTCTGATCGACGGTCTCGCCCGGATCGACACGGTCCGCGTCGTCATCGCGCAACCGGAACAGGCCGCGTCGCTTCCCCGGGAGAACACGGATTTCGTCATCCGGGGCGAGCTGCGGCGCGAGGGGCGATCATGGACCCTGCAGGCGCGCATGATCCGCACGGCCACGGGCGAGGTCCTGGCCGTGGCCGGCGCCTCGGCCGACGGAAGCGAAGAGGATCTCGAACTTCAGCAATCCCGGCTGGCGGCGGGGGCCGGACATCTGTTGGCGCAACGTCTGAACGATCTGATGGAGAGCGGCGGCGCCCAGGACTCCACGGCGGACTCCTCCGCCGGAGCCGCCCGGTTCGTGATCGATCAGGCCAGCGCCTCCATCAATCAAACCTCTCGCGAGCGGTTCCATGTCGCCGAGGCGATGCTGCAGGACGCGCTCGCCGCCGAGCCGGACAACATCGACCTGGCCGTCGCCCTGGCCGGGCTTCAGCTCCGTGGGGTCCAGATGGCCTGGTACACTCCCCAGGAGGTCGCCGCCATCCAGGCCCAGAGCCAGGCGACGCTTGAACGCGCCCGGCGCGTGAAGCCCAGCTCCATCGCGGTCGCCGAGACCTACTGCCGCTTTCTCAGCGCGACCAACCGTTTTGTCGAGAGCCTGGTGGAGTGCTCCAGGACCTTGAGCCTGGATCCCTGGGACGGCCTCGCCCTGTATCACGTCGGCCTCGGTCAGGTTCATCTCGGGCGTTTCGACGATGCGCTGGCGACATTCCAGCAGGCCGACCGGATCGACACCCCTCCGGTGTCGCGCTGGACCTGGCTCCTCGGCGCCGGGTGGGCCAATCTTCTGCTGGGCCGCCCCGAAGCCGCGCTGCCGTGGCTCCATCGATCCATCGCCATCACCCCGGCGTCCGGACGGTCCCACATGCTGCTGGCCGTGGCCTATCAGCAGACGGGCCGCATCGACGACGCCAAGGCCGCCATGCGCGAGGGGCTCAGGCTGCGGCCCGGCTCGACCGCCCTCAACATCGCCCCGCCCTACGCCAACGCCAGCCCGGCCTATGTTCAGGCGTCCGAGCGACTCATCAAGGTGATGGTCCAGGCGGGTTTGCCGGAGCGCTGATCCGTTAAGAGCCCCTCGGTCGTTGACAGCGGGGGCGCGCGCATCCGATGCGCTCCCCCGCTCCCTACGCCCGCTTGACCGTCACTGGCCGCGCCCGGCTCAGAGCAGCCAGTCGTCCATGTCGTGCGGCGACAGCACCGTGGAACTCGCGCCCGCGCCCTCTTCTATCGTCAACAGGGTTTGCCAGCCGCGGCTGGTGTCCCAGACGACCCGCGTATCGAATTCGAAGGGGTGTTCCGTCGGTCGAACCAGCGGCCCGGTATCCGTGGGCTTGAGCACGAAGTGGTCGTTCGGATCCGTCCAGCAGATGATCGGGCCTTCCGCGCCCTTCGGGGACGGCAGGTCTGAAACGCCGGGCAGGACCAGCGGCCCGCCCGCCTTCCCGTTCGTCTCGACCAGAACCGGTCGAACCTCGGGGTTGACCTCCGCCATCGGCGCCGCCTTCGAGACCGCCTGATCCGGCCCGATCGTGATCTGGGCCTGACGCGTGGCCGCGCCGCCGACAGCGTCTTCGACCGACATCCAGGTCTCGTCGCCGGCGAACCAGAGGGCTTCGACCCCGTCCAGGATATCGACCCCTTCATCGCCGACCAGGTCCGTCACCGTCACGGTGCCGTCCAGGTTCAGGACAAAGCTGAAATCGGTCGAGGATCCGAAGTAGTTGGCCTGGTCGTAACCGTCGCCTCCGAAGAGGCGGTCGTTCCCGCCACGGCCGACGATCGAATCGTCCCCGGCCAGCGCATAGACGTCGTCGTCGCCTTCGGTGCCCTCCACCCAACCGTCATTGCCGGAGGTTCCGTAGCCGGCGACCAGGTAGTCAAGTTCGAGCCACGTCTGGTTCCCGTCGAACCACAGGGCCTCGACCCCGACCAGGGTGTCTTCCCCTTCCAGACCCGTGGTGTCTTTCACCTTGATCGACCCATCGGCCGCCCGGCGGAAGGTGAAGCTGCCGGACGCCCCCGCATAGTTCGCCTGGTCATAGCCGGCGCCGCCGTCCAGATAGTCGTTGCCACCGCGTCCGATCAGTTGATCGTCTCCATCCCTGCCGAAGATGTTGTCTGCGCCTGCGGTGCCCGGCAGCCAGCTGTCGTTGCCATTGGTGCCGTAGGCGGCCACCGCCTGGTTGAGCGCCACATACAGTTCGTCACCTTCGAACCAGGCGCCTTCCATGTCGCGCAGCACATCGACCTCGCCGGTGGCATCGTTGATCGCCTGGATCGATCCGTCCGCCTGCCTGACCCACCTGATGTCCGTGCTGTCGCCGGCGTAGATCGCGACGTCCTCGCCGGCTCCACCGAACATCTGGTCATTGCCCGCGCCGCCGAGGAGTTCATCGTCCCCGTCACCGCCGTACATCAGGTCGTTTCCGTCGCCCCCGCTCAGGGCGTCGGCGCCGCCTTCCCCGCGAAGTTCATCGTTGCCCCCGGCGCCGGCGATGACGTCGTCCGAGGCGAAGCCGTTGATGACGTCCGCCCCCGCTGTCCCCGCCTGGGCGAGAAGAGCCGCGTCCATCTGGGCGGCCGTCCAGACCACCCCGCCGGCGAACTCGAAGATCTCGACCCGGGTCGCGCCCTGAACCGAAGATGAGTTCTGCCCCATCAGCTGGTAGCGGATCACCAACCGGTCGCTGCCGACATCGATCACCAGGTCCAGTCCGACGCGGGACAGGATCAGGTCCTCCGGCGCGATCCCGGTGCGGAAGACGACACGATCCGCGAGATCGCCGTAGGTCTCCTCCGTTTCGATGATGGTGTCGACGCCGTAGCCGCGACCAAAGACGTAGGTATCGTTCCCCGCGCCGCCGGTGAGCACGTCATTTCCGGCGCCGGCGTCGATCACATCCGCGGTCGCATAGCCGATCACCGTGTCCGCGCCCGGCGTCTGGTGCGCCAGAAGGGTCAACTGATCGATCTGGGCCGCCGAAAGCTCCGTGCCGTCCGCGAAGATGAACCGCTCCACCCGCCCGAAGCCCAGAACGCCGCCCGAATCCTGGGACCAGAACTGGTTGCGGATGGTCAGGCTGTCGTTCGCGCCCACGATCCGGATGACCAGGTCGCGGCCCACGCGGCTGAAGGACAGATCACTCTGCGAGATGAGCGCCCCGAAGAGCACCGCGTCATTGGGCGCGCCGTAGGTCTGGTCGGTTTCCCGGATCGTATCGTGGTCATAGCCCCGGCCGAACACATAGGTGTCCGCGCCGTCGCCACCGGTCAGGGTGTCGTTCCCCGCGCCGCCGTCCAGCCGGTCTTCGGTCGCGTAGCCCAGGATCAGATCGTTTCCAGCGGTCTGCTGGGACAGCAGCACCAGGGCGTCGACCTGCGGCGCCGACAGCTCCGAGCCGTCCGCGAACTGGAACCGTTCGATGCGCCCGGTGCCCAGCACGCTGCTCGAATCCAGCGACCAGAACTGGTTGCGGATCGTGATCTGATCGGACGTCCCGATGATTTTGATGATCAGATTCAGACCGTCACGCGTCCAGGACAGGTCGTCCATCTCGACGCCCGCCTTGAAGGACAGGATGTCGTCGGCGTCGCCGTAGGTCGCGTCCGTCTCCGAAATCACATCGACTCCGTCCCCACGCCCGAAGCGATAGGTATCGTTGCCGAGGCCGCCCCTCATGAAGTCATTGCCGGCGCCGCCGTTCAGAACGTCGGCGGTGTCAAAGGCGTAGATCTGGTCATTGCCGGAGGTCTGCTGCGCGGCGAGCAGCCGATCCTGCACATCCGCCGCGCTGAGCGCGCTGCCGTCGGCGAAGATGAACCGCTCCACCCGGTCCGTCCCGTAGATGCCCGCCGAATTGCTCGAGCGAAGCTGGCCGACCAGGGTCAGCTGGTCGGTGGCCCCGGCGATCCTGACAATCAGATTGTCGCCCTGCCGCGAGAACTGGAGATCAGCCGCCACGATATCCGGCCCGAAGCGGACCACATCGTCGGCATCGCCCCAGGTGGCGTCGCTTTCGTTGATCGTGTCGCTCCCCGATCCCCGTCCGAAAAGGTAGGTGTCGTTGCCGAGGCCGCCCTGCAGCCAGTCATTGCCGGCGCCGCCGTCCAGGACGTCCCCCGTGTCGAAGGCGATGATCGTATCGTTCCCAGCCGTCTGCATCGCCTGCAGCAGCCGCAGGTCCATCTCCGCGGCGGTCCATTCGCTCCCGTCGCCGAAGACGAACCTTTCGATCCTCTGGTTTCCGGCCAGGCTGCCGGAGTTGGCGCTGCGCAGCTGATACTGAACGGTCAGGGTATCCGATGATCCAACAAGGCCGATGACCAGGTGATCGCCGTTTCGGCTGAGGATCAGATCCTCCGGCCGCACATCGGCCGTGAACGCCAGGACGTCGCCGCTGTCGCCCCAGGTCGCCGTGGTCTCAAGCACGGTGTCCTGTCCATAGCCCCGACCGAACCGGTAGGTATCGTTGCCGGCGTTGCCCTGCAGGAAGTCCGTACCGGCGCCGCCGTCGATCAGATCATTCGCCGCCGTGCCCAGAACGTTGTCGTTCCCGGACGTGGACGAGCCGGCCACGGCGTTCGCCTCGGCCTGCGCCGCCGACAGGGTGACGCCGCTCGCGAAGCGGAAGAACTCCACCCGCCCTTGTCGCGTGGGTGTGAAGTGATCCGAAATCGTCAACGTGTCGGCGACACCGGCGATGGTGATGACCAGATCGTCGCCCGTTCGCGTGAAGGTCACCTCGGAGCGCAGCACATTGCTGCCGAACTCCACCGTGTCGGGATGGTCCTCATAGAGGGTGTCGAAGCTCTCCTCGATGACGTCCTGCCCGCTGCCCTTGCCGAACTTGTAGGTGTCGCCGCCGCCGGCGCCGCGAAGGATGTCGTTGCCCCCGCCTCCATCCAGGATGTCCGCGGTGTAGAATCCGTCGATCACGTCATTGCCGGCGGTCCTCGCCTCGACCAGCAGCCGCTCACGGATCTGCACGTCCGTCAGCACCACGCCGTCTCCGAAGGTGAAGGTCTCGACGTCCCGCCAGCCGGAGAACCAGCCGGCGTGGTGGAACTGACCGGAGACCGTAAGTTGGTCGGCCAGGCCGTCGAAGGAGATCACCAGATCGTCGCCGGAGCGGGTGAAGACCGCCTTGTCGGAATCGTAGCCCGCCGCGAAGACCACGGTATCCACGTCCTCGTAGGCGACGTTGTCGACGTGCTCCTCGATCACGTCCGACCCGAACCCCGGGCCGAACACATAGGTGTCGCTGCCGTCCCCTCCGCGCAGGACATCGTCGCCCTGGCCGCCGTTGATGGTGTCGTCGGTCTGGAATCCGGCGACAAGATCGTCGCCCGAGGTCGAGGCGGCCGCGATCAACCGAAGCCGCAGATCGTGCGCCGTCCAGACCTCGCCGGTGTGGAAGCGGACGGACTCCATCTCGTTGCTGCGGAGGTTCAGCGTCGAATAGAAGAAATGGTTCTGCACGGTGATCCGGTCGGTCGCACCGGTGATGCTCAGGATCAGGTCGTCGCCGACGCGCGAGAGCACGATGTCGCTCGGCGCGATCCCCGCCCCGAACTGGATCCGGTCATCGTTGCCCGTGAACAGATTGTCGTTGAAGTCGACGATCACATCCGCGCCGTCGCCCCGGTTGAAGACATAGACGTCGGATCCGTTGCCCCCTTTCATGAGGTCGTTTCCGGTCCCGCCCACGATCACGTCGGCGAAATGCCAGCCCCGGATCGTGTCGTCGCCCGCCGTGCTCGAGGCCGCGATCAGGTCCGCGACGATCGTGCTGAAACTCTTCACGGTGCCGTCGGCCCAGCGGAACTGCTCCACCTGGTTCATGGCGATCGTGCCGAACACCCCGGTCTCGGTCACCACGAACTGGTTCTTGATGCGGACTTGATCGGTCGTGCCGGCGATGGAGACGATCAGATCGTCACTGGCGGGATCCCGCGAGAAGACCACATCCCCGACCGCGACGCCCGCCTTGAAGACCAGTTGGTCAGGTTCGGGGCCGATCACGAATCCGGGCGTATCCTCGATGACGTCCTGGCCGTCGCCACGCCCGAACAGATAGGTGTCCCCCTCGTCGCCCCCGTTCATATAGTCGTTGCCGGCGCCCCCGTTCAGGGTGTCGGCGTAGAAGTCGCCCGCCAGCCAGTCATCGCCGTCGCCCCCGGTCGTGACGATCGCGAGGATGGTCTCCCAGTCGATCCGGCTTCCGTCGGCGAAGACGAAGTTCTCAACCCGGTCGAACCACTGCACGCCGAAGAAGCCGAACAGGTCCATCATCCGACCGTCGAACTGGTTCTTGATCAGCAGACTGTCCTGCGTCCCGTTGATGCTGATCAGCAGGTCCTTGGTGCCTTCGACGCGGGTGAACTGAAGATCGGCCAGGCTCACGCCCCCGCCGAAGATCACCGAATCCGTGCCCAGAAGGGTCAGGTAGATCGCTTTGTCGTGGATGGTGTCACGTCCCGAGCCGCGGCCGAATTCATAGACGTCTCCCCCGTCATACCCATGGAAGACATCGTCGCCGGCGCTGGCGAGGAAGCGGTCTCCGGTGCCGAAGCCATGGACCGTATCGGCGCCCGCCGTCGTCGCCTGCTGGATCAGCAGGGCCTGGATGGCCTGCCATGTCAGGGACCCGCCCGCCTTGAACAGGATGGCCTCGATACGGCTGTCCAGGGCGAGGTTGCCGCCCCCGATGAAGGGATTGTCGAGCAGGCCGCCGATGACGCCGCCGGGCGCGATGCCGCCGCGAATGCCCAGCGAACTGTACCAGAACTGATCCTTGATCAGGATGGAGTCCCCGGTGGAGAAGGTCAGCAGCAGGTCCACGACGATCATGTCGGCGGTCTGGTTCGCCGGCGTGCTCTGGATGTCGTGGATGGTGTCGTGACCGTGCCCGGCCGAGAAGTAGTAGGTGTCCCCCCCGTCTCCGCCCCGCATCAGATCGGCGCCCGCGAGACCTTCCAGCTGGTCCTCCTGGGCCGAGCCGTTGACGGTCTCGCTCGCCGACGTCCCGCGACCGACCACTTCGGCGATCGCGCGAACATCCATCAGAACGCCGTCCGCGAACTGAATCTCTTCCACGCCGAAATCGACGCCCATCAGGCCGCTGCTGAAGTGATTGCGAACGGTGACGGTGTCGTTCGTGCCGATCACCGAGATGACCAGGTCGGTCCCGACGCGGGCGAAGGTCACATCCTCCCGGCTCAG
>NZ_JAHFPF010000182.1 GCF_023259385.1 Brevundimonas sp.
CCGCCCCCCGCCGCCGCTTCGCCGCGCCAGCGTCGCCAGGACCGTTCGCGCCCGGCTCCCGCCGCGCCGCCGACGCCGGAGCAGGTCCGCGCCGCCGCCCAGGCCCAGCTGACCGCCGCCAGCGTGACCTGCGAGCTGGTCGAGGCCACCAATCCCGGCGTGATCGGCGAGTCCCAGGTCTATGAAACCGCCTGCGCCGGCGGCGAAGGCTACATCCTGATCGCCTCGACCCCGCCGCAGGCCTTCGGCTGCATCGAGCTGGCCGGCACCGCCGCCATCGCCCGTGCGCGCGATCCGAACGCCGACGTCGGTCAGCAGTGCGCCCTGCCCGCCAACCAGAACGGCGTCGCCGTCATCGGCGGCTGGGCCCGCGCCGCCGGCGCGACCTGCACGGTCGACGAGGCCCTGGCCATCGGCAAGAGCGACGGCAACAACATGGTCTACGAAGTCGGCTGCGCCGGCGCCGACGGCTACTGGCTGGAAAAGACCGCCACCGGCTGGGATCTGAAGGATTGCCTGCAGATCGCGTCCATGAACGGTTCGTGCCGCTTCACCACGGCCCAGGAACAGGCCCAGAGCTTCCAGCCCAAGCTGGCCGGCACCGACGCCTCGGATTGCAGCGTCACCCAGGTCCGCATGATGGGCGAGAACGCCAACGGCCGCTTCTACGAAGCCAAATGCGCCGCTGAGGGCCAGGGCTATATCGCCCGCGTCAACAACGAAGGCGTGACCCAGCAGGTCTACCCCTGCGCCACCGCCCAGCGCATCGGCGGGGGTTGCACCCTGACCCCGGCTCCGGCCGCCGCCCCGGCGACCGGCGGCCGCCCCTAAGGCGTCCTTACGGCCGAACGATCAGCGCCCCGGAGGAAACTCCGGGGCGTTTTTCGTTGCGGCGATCAGCGCTTCACAGAGCCCCCCGACGCGCCTTAGCTTGCACCCCATGCGCATCGCCACCTGGAACGTGAATTCGGTCAACGCCCGCCTGCCCACCGTGCTGGCGTGGCTGGAAGCGGCCCAGCCTGACGTCGTCGGCTTCCAGGAAATCAAATGCGTGGATGAGAAATTCCCGCGCGAGGCGTTCGAAAGCCTCGGCTACAACGTCGAGGTCCACGGGCAGAAGACCTATAACGGCGTCGCCCTGCTCTCGAAATTCCCGATGTCCGAGGTCCGTCGCGGCCTGCCCGGCGAGGACCAGTCCGGGGTCGAGGACGAGGGTGTCCACTCCCGCTACATCGAGGCCCTGATCGAATGCCCGCGTCCGGTGCGGGTCGGCTGTCTCTATCTGCCCAACGGCAATCCGGTGGAGAGCCCCAAGTTCGCCTACAAGCTGGGCTGGATGGAGCGGCTGGAGGCCCACGCCCGGACCCTGCTGGCGCAGGAAGAGGCCTTCACCCTGTGCGGCGACTATAACGTCATCCCGACGCCTGAGGACGCCAAGAATCCCTCCGCCTGGGTCAACGACGCGCTGTTCCAACCCGAGAGCCGCGCCGCCTTCCGCGCCCTGCGCTACCTCGGCCTGAGCGATGCCGGCGAGCTGGGCAAGCAGCCGCCGGGAACCTACACCTTCTGGGACTATCAGGCCGGCGCCTGGCAGCGCGACCACGGCATCCGCATCGACTTCCACCTGCTGTCGCCGCAGGCGGCGGACCGGTTCCGGGGCGTTGAGACCCACCGGGACGCCCGCGACATGGACAAGCCGTCCGACCACGTCCCCGTGGTTGTCGAGCTGGAGGACTGACCTTGAGCGAGGTGTTCCGGGTGGTCCTGCTGGTGGCGCTGGCCGCGGCGGCGCTGACCACCGGGGCGCTGTTGCTGGTCTGGTGGATGGAGCCCGTGCGCCGGATGCGCCGGGCGCTGCTGAAATCGCTGGGCGCGGTTCCCGAGGCCGAGGCCCTGTCGCCCGCCGAGGGCCGCGCCGCCGGGCTGGACTTCGACGGGGCGCAGGTCGCCGTGCTGTGGAACCGAGGCGCGGCGGGACTGGTCTACGCCTTTGAGGAGATCGAGGGCGGCGAGATCATTGTCGACGGCCATGTGGTCGCCCGGGTGCGCCGGGGCGAGGCGCGCAAGTCGCTGGACATCCTGGCCCCCGACGCCGAGCAGGTGGTGCTGCGGCTGATGTTCGCAGACGCCCGCCATCCGGAGTTCGAACTGGCCCTGTGGGACGCTACCCTGCCCGTCCAGACCAGCTCGCCCGGCGAAGCGCTGCGGCTGGGCCGCCGCTGGCTGTCGCATCTGGAAGCCCTGCTGAAGGGTTGAGCGACTGCGGGGTTCCTCCCCCGACGCGAGAGCGCTAGAAGCGCCCCCAACCTGTTTTGAGTAAGCCTGAAGGAGCCCGCTGTGGCCCGCCTGTTCGACGCCGTGATCATTGCCGACTGGACCGCCGCCGAGGGCAAGAAGCTGGGCGATCAGTCGGTCTGGATCGGCGTGGCCAAGCGCGACGTGCGCTTCCGCCTCTACACCGAGACCCACAACACGGCGACGCGCGCCGAGGGCGAGGCCCTGCTGAACAAGCTGGTCTCGGAACACCGCAAGCGCGGCGACCGCGTGCTGGTCGGTTTCGACTTCAACTTCGGCTATCCGGCGGGCACGGCGGCGCGGCTGAAGCTGGACGGGACCCCGTGGTCGGCGATGTGGAAATTCATCGCGGCCAACATCGTCGACAAGGCGGACAACTCCAACAACCGCTACCAGGTCGCGGCCAAGATCAACCGGCTGATGACGGACGAGGCCTGGCCGATGTGGGGCGCGCCCGCCAAGCAGGCGCAGCGCTGGCTGACCACCACCAAACCGCCCGCGGGCGCCGGCGCCGACATCCCCGAGTTCCGCGCCACTGAGGACGCGGTGCGCAAGGGCAAGCTGCAGCCCAAGTCGGTCTGGCAGATGCACGGCGCGGGCGCCGTCGGCGGCCAGACCCTAGTGGGTATCCCGATGGTGCGCCGCCTGCTGGAGAGCCTGGGGCCCTCGGGCGCCGTCTGGCCCTTCGGCACCGGCTGGCGCGCGCTGGACACGGCGGACGTCGAGCCCCTGTCGGCCGTGGTCGTCGAGGTCTGGCCGTCGATGTTCGACGCCAAGCCGGAAGCGGGCGAGTTCAAGGACCAGGCCCAGGTGCGCACCACCGCCGAGGCGCTGGCGAAAATGGATGAGGCCGGCGACCTGGCGAAGGCCTTCGCCCCGCCCAAGGGCGCGGACGAGGCCCTGATCGCGCGGGTCGAGCAGGAAGAAGGCTGGATCCTGGGGGCCTAGGCCTTCACCGGCCTGTCGTCCGGTTGAGCTATCGCTGCGCCATGTTCCGGATCATCCTGACCGCCCTTCTGTTGCTGACCGCGAGCCCCGCCGTGGCCGACGTGCTGATCATCGCCCATCGCGGCGCCTCGGGCGAACGGCCCGAGCACACCCGCATGGCCTACGAGCGGGCCATCGAACAGGGCGCCGACATCATCGAGCCCGACCTGGTCATGACCCGCGACGGGATCCTGGTGGTCCGGCACGAGAACGAGATCGGCGGAACCACCGACGTGGCCGCCCATCCGGAGTTCGCCGACCGCCGCGCGACCCGCGACATCGACGGGGAGTCTGTCACCGGCTGGTTCACCGAGGACTTCACCCTGGCCGAGCTGATGACCCTGCGCGCCCGCGAGCGGCTGCCGGCGCTGCGCGGAACGGCCTTCGACGGGCAGGAGCCGATCCTGACCTTCGAGCAGGTGCTGGCCATCGCCCGCGAGGCCTCGGCGCGGACCGGCCGGACCATCGGCGTCGCGCCGGAGCTGAAGCATCCCTCGCACTTCGCCGCCCTGGGCCTGCCGATGGAGGACGCCTTCGTGGCGGTGCTGGAGCGGCACGGGCTGACGGGCGCGACCGCGCCGGTGCTGGTCCAGTGTTTCGAGGTCGGACCGCTGGAGCGGCTGAGCGCCCGGATCGACACGCCCCTGCTGCAGCTGATGGCCGGCGAAGGCGGTCCGGCGGACCGGCCGGCGCTGACCTATGCGGCGATGGCGACGCCTGGGGGGCTGGCGGCGGTGAAGGCCTATGCCGACTGGATCGGGGCCGACACGGCGATGATCGAGCCGACGCCGGGCGCGCCGTCCTCGTTGATCGCGGACGCCCACGCGGCGGGGCTGAAGGTCGCCGCCTGGACCTTCCGGGCCGAGAACGTCTTCCTGCCGGAGGCGGACCGGGTCGGGGCTGAACCCGCAAGCCACGGGCGCCTGCGGGAGCGGCTGGCGCGGTTCGCCGGCTACGGACTGGACGCCGCCTTCATGGATCAGCCGGGGCTGGCGAGACGGCCCTGAGGCCAAGTCCTTGAAATTCCGCCCCTGGCGTCGTTAACGACCAGAACGGGTGAAGGCCTGGCATTGACAACCCCTGATCGTCACCCGAGCGTGCCGTCGGCCCTGCATCAGCAGGGCATGGCAGACTTTGGAGAGTGGACGATGAAACTTCCCCGTATCCTGCTTCTGACCGCCCTGGCGGGCTCGATCGCAGCGGCCGCAGCCGGCCCCGCGGCGGCGCAAACCAGCTACTACTGGGGACCCCAGACGATGGGGTATATGTATACCTATTACATCAACGGCCAGCTGGTCTCGACCAACTACATGGGCTGCGACGGCTGGGAATCCTGGGACGGCTACAACGGCTGGCCGGACCTGACGATGGGCGACTCGTACGACTACACCAGCTGGGAATGTTGATCCCGGCATGAGCGGGCGGGACGGTTCGCCGTCCCGCTTTTTCTCTCCCTACCCCGCGATCTGGCCGAAGTCGGCGACCCGGCCCATGACCGCGCGGACCTGACCCAACAGCTTCAGGCGGTTGTCGCGCTCCTCGGCGACATCCGAGTTGACCATCACGTCCGTGAAGAAGGCGTCGACCGGGGCGCGGAGCGAGGCCAGCGCCTTCATGGCGGCGGCGAAGTCCTCGGTCTCCAGCGCGGCGTCCACGGCGGTCGCGGCGGCGGCGGCGGCGAAGGCCAGGGCGGTCTCGGGCTCTGGCTGGTTCGGCAGGCCGGTGCTGACCATGCCGGTCGGAACGGGCCCCTTCTTCTCCTCGGCCTTGAGGATGTTGGACGCGCGCTTGTAGCCCGCCAGCAGATTGGCCCCGTCGTCGGTGGCCAGGAAGGCGTCGAGAGCCTCCACGCGGCGCACGATGCGGACGAGGTCGTCGTCGCCGAGGGCGAAGACGGCGTCCACGAGATCGTGGCGCTTGCCCTGGTCGCGGAGGAGGACCTTCAAGCGGTCGGCGAAGAAGGCGAGTACACCATACTCGTCTTCCTGTTCGCCCACATCAGCTCCGAGATCATATACCTCTGAAAGCATTACATCTCGGTTCTTGATCAGGTCTTCGGGCTTACCAGCAAGCTCGCCAAGAATTTTGGGAGAAAGTTTCCCGATATCCTCAATTGAGAAGCTCTGTTGTTCGCGCGCTTTCACAATCAGGGCATCCATACGCGCTCGAAGGCCTTGAACAGCCGCAGCGTTACTCAATCGAAGTCTTGCTTGGTTCTCCAGCACCAGCCGGATCACCCCCAGCGCCGCCCTCCGCAGGGCGAAAGGATCCTTCGAGCCCGTGGGTTTCTCGTCGATGGCGAAGAAGCCGACGAGGGTGTCGAGCTTGTCGGCCAGGGAGACCGCCACCGTCAGCGGGGCGGTCGGGACCGAGTCCGAAGGGCCCTGTGGCTTGTAATGATCGCGGACGGCGTCGGCGACGGCGTCGGGCTGGCCGAAGGCGCGGGCGTAGTAGCCGCCCATCACGCCCTGCAGTTCCGGGAATTCGCTGACCATGCCCGAGGCGAGATCAGCCTTGGACAAGCGCGCGGCGGCCTCGGCCTGATCCGGATCAGCGCCGACCAGAGGAGCGATCTCGCGGGCCAGGGCCGCGATGCGCTCGACGCGCTCGGCCAAGGTGCCCAGCTTGGCGTGGAAGGTGACGCCGGACAGCTTCTTCGACCAGGCGTCGAAGCCGGTCTTCAGGTCCTCGTCCCAGAAGAAGCGGGCGTCATTCAAGCGGGCGCTCAGCACGCGGCTGTTGCCGGCGGCCAGGGCCTTGCCGCCGTCCGAGGCCTCGACGTTGGCAACGACGACGAAGTTCGGAGAAAGGACCAATGCCCCTTTCACGATCGAACCGTCATCTCGAACTCCGTCCATTCGCCCGGATACGGCGAAATACTTCTGATGCACCTTCATCGACAGGCGCACGACTTCCATCGGCAGGTCGAGGAACTGCGGGTCCATGTCGCCCAGAATCGGCGTCGGCCATTCGGCCAGGCCTGCGACCTCGTCCAGCAGGCCGTCGTCATCGACCAGGGCCAGCCCCTTGTCCGAACAGACCTTTTTCGCGGCTTCGAGGATGCGCAGCTTGCGGTCGGCGACGTCCAGCAGGACGAACTCCCGCTCCAGCTTGCCGCGGTAGTCGGCGAAATCCTTGACCGTGAAGGGCTTGCCCGAGCCGAGGAAGCGGTGGCCCTCGGTCGTGTCGCCGCTCTGAATGCCGTCGATGTCGAACGGGATCACATGGCCGTCGAACAGGGCGACGATCCGCTTCAGCGGACGGATCCAGCGCAGCGTGCCGGAGCCCCAGCGCATCGACTTGGGCCAGGGGAAGGCGCGGACGATCTGGTCGACCATCTCGGGGATCAGGTCGGCGGTGGCGCGGCCCTTCTGGCTGATGACGGCGAACAGGACGCCGTCCCGCTCGACCAGCTGGTCGCGGGTCAGGCCGGTCTTGCGCAGGAAGCCTTCCAGCGCCTGTTCCGGGGCGTTGGCGCGCGGACCCTTCAGCTCTTCCTCGCGGTCGGGCGTGGCGGTCGGCAGGCCCTCGACGACCAGGGTCAGGCGGCGCGGCCCGCCGAAGGTGGTCAGCGCCTCATACGACAGCCCGGCGGCCTTCAGCCGCTCGGCGGCCATCCGCTCCAGGTCGCGCGCGGCGCCCTGCTGCATGCGGGCGGGGATTTCTTCGGAGAAGAGTTCGAGGAGGAGTTGGGGCATCACAAGTCGCTAAAGCCCTTCCCCTCGAGGGGGAAGGGTTGGGATGGGGTGGTGGCAGGCTGTTTGAGGGTCGGCATGGAGGCGCGGATAGCGGCCTCGATCTCGCTGACGACCGTATCGAGTTCCTTGTCGATACGGGCATTGGGGATCCGGAGGACACGGAAACCTTGGCTCTTCAGCCAAGTATCGCGGTCGAGATCACGTAGAGCAACGTCTGTGAGTTCGTGAACGCCGCCATCGACCTCGATCACCAGCTTGGCCCTAAGGCACACGAAGTCGACCACATAGCCGCCCAGCGGAGCCTGTCGGCGAATGCGTATATCGAGGCGGCGAAGGCGCTCCCAAAGCTTCGCTTCGGCATGGGTCGGAGACGCGCGCAGACGGCGGCCGCGTTGAGCGCCGCCCGGCTTGATCCGGTCAGGACCGGTGAAGCGGTCATATTCCACCATCGAAGCCCTCCCTGCCGACAACGCCTCACGCGCTACATCCTGACAAGCACTGCCGCCACCCCATCCCCCGGCCCCTTCCCCCATCGAGGGGAAGGGGGGAAGAGATGCTCACGCCTCCGCCCTCTCGCGTT
>NZ_JAHFPF010000003.1:0-31219 GCF_023259385.1 Brevundimonas sp.
AATTCGTGCGAAGTCTCCGCGCCGTTTCCGACCAGGACGCCGTGAGCCAGGGGCTGCAGTCGCCTGTCCGGTCCGGAGTTGCCGAGACGCAGCACGGCGGCCTGTTCTCCGCTCACGTGATTCAGCACCATCGCGGATCCCGCGAAGGCCTGGGTCGGGGGTTGCTCCGGCCCCGCCCGGCGCAGGACGAGGATGTTCAACTCGCACCCGAAGAGCAGTCCCTCCCGGCGATGGGGGGTGACCCGGGCGGCGCGGATCGCGTCCTCGGGCGCGGCCGCGACGGAACCCGGGACGCTCGCGGCGAGCATCCCGATCAGACTGGTCAGGGCGATGGCGCGCCGCATCACCGCGTCCCGAACAGCCGGTCGCCGGCGTCGCCCAGGCCCGGCACGATGTAGCCGTGGTCGTTCAGCCGCTCGTCCACGGCGGCGACCCAGACGGGCACGTCGGGATGCCAGCCGCGTAGCCGCTCCAGCCCCTCGGGCGAGGCGACCAGGCAGACGAAGCGCAGATTGGTGACGCCGCGCTCCTTCAGCCGTTCGATGGCCGCGACCGCCGTATTGGCCGTGGCCAGCATGGGGTCGATGACGATGCACAGGCGGTCGCCGACGTCCTCCGGGGCGCGGAAATAGTACTCCACCGCGTCCAGGGTCTCGGGTTCGCGGTACAGGCCGACATGGCCGACGCGGGCGGAGGGGACCAGGTCCAGCATCCCTTCGACCAGACCCAGGCCGGCGCGCAGGATGGGCACGAAGACCAGCTTCTTGCCCTCGATGCGGGAGCCGGTGGTGGGCCCGACCGGGGTCTCGACCGGATAGTCCTCCAGCGGCAGGTCGCGCGTGACCTCGTAGCAGAGCAGGGTCGAGATCTCCCGCAGCAGGGCCCGGAACCGCGCGGTCGAGGTGTCCTTCGAACGCATGATCGACAGCTTGTGGGCGACCAGCGGGTGACCGACGATGGTGACCCCGTCCATGGTGAAGGCGGCTTTCGGCATCAGAAGACGGTCCCGTCGGAGAGGATGGTCAGGGGCGGTCCGCCGCCCGGTCGGCGTTCGGCGGCGGCGCGGCGTCCGGCGGCCCAGGTCCCGCCCTCCAGCACGCTGGCCAGCGGCATGGCCTCGGCGCTGACGCCCAGCTCGGCCCGCACCAGCGGCGCGATCTGGTCCAGCAGCGCCACGGTCATGGCGCGCCAGCCGACCACCAGCGGGTCGGACACCGGCCAGGCCTTGTCCGCGTCCGCCGGGTCCTTGAGCGTCAGCACGCCCAGGTCGGTGAACAGGCCGCCGTTGCGGTACTCGGCCAGGCCGGTCAGACCGTCCAGATCGACCACCTTGAGGCCCGCGGTCTGCAGCGGTTCGACCAGCGAATAGCTGAGCCACTGGGACAGCTTGTGGATCGGCACGAGACCGTCGGTGGCGTCGTCGCGCCTCATCGCTGGATGCTTCCAGCAGTCGCCGAGATCGACGCCGCCAAGCGTCAGCCGGTCCTGCCAAACCGGGCCAAAGGCTTCGAGCAGCAGTTCGAGGATGGCCGGGGCGGGCAGGGCGCATTCGGTCGCCTGGGCGATCAGGACATCGGCCAGGCCGCCGGGGCGGGGCGTGTCGGCCGTGGCGAACAGGTCGGGCCGGGCGAGGCATTGCGCGCCCAGCCGCCGCAGCAGGGCTGCCCGGCCCTCCAGCCCGGCCAGGGGATTGGCGTCCGAGACCTGGAAGCCCTCCGCCAGCGCCTCGGTGGTCAGGGCGGCCAGGGCCTGGGCGTCGACCCGCCAGGGGTCGCGCTCGGTGATCGAGAAGACCCCCGCCTCGAACATCCGCAGGGAGGCGATGGCCAGGCCCTCGGAGCGGGTCAGGGTCGCGCCGGTGCGGGCGTCGCGATAGGCCCAACCGGGTCCTGAGCCGGCGTCCAGCAGCACCGAGACGATGGCCAGGTCGAACTCGGTCCGCGCCCGATTTGCGGCGCCCGGCCAGGCGCGGGAGTCCGCGACCGGCCCCCAGAAGTCCTGGCCCTGGATGGCGAAATGGCGCCATCGAGCGTGGAAGGGTACGGCCAGGGTCGGATACTGGTCGCGGATGACGGCGGCGACATAGCGCGCCGTCTCCGGCAAGCGGTCCAGATCGACGCGCCAGTGCTCAAGGCCGCCGGCCACGCCGATGGCCAGCATCTCATGAGCCCGCTCGCGGACGGCGGCGGGGGTCAGCAGGCTACGCGCCTGCTCGGCGTCAGAACTGCTCAAGATCGCGGCCCACCACGCGGGTCAGTTCGTCGGCGGACTTGGCGCCTTCGGGCGTGAAGTAGCCGGCCGCCTTCTTGGCCTCCATCTCGACGGAGGCGTCGGGCGGGATCAGGTAGTCTGGGATCGGCACGCGCTCGCCGATCTCGATTCCCGAGCCGGTGAGGGCGTCGTGCTTCATGTTCGACATGGAGACGAAGCGGTCGATCCTGGTGATCCCAAGCCAGTGCAGGATGTCCGGCATCAGCTGCTGGAAGCGGGCGTCCTGGACGCCGGCGACGCATTCGGTGCGCTCGAAATAGGTGGCCGCCTGGTCGCCGCCCGGCTGGCGCTTGCGGGCGTTGTAGACGAGGAATTTCGTGAGCTCGCCCAGCGCCCGGCCTTCCTTGCGATTGTAGACGATCAGGCCCGCGCCGCCGTTCTGGGCCTCGTGCACGCATTCCTCGATGCCGTGGGTCAGATAGGGGCGGCAGGTGCAGATGTCGGAGCCGAAGACGTCCGAACCGTTGCACTCGTCATGGACGCGGCAGGTCAGGCGCCGCGCCGGGTCGGCGATCGCGGCCGGATCGCCGAAGATGTACAGGGTGATGCCGCCGATGGGGGGCAGGAAGACCTTGATGTCGGGACGGGTGACCAGGTCGGCGTACATGCCGCCGGTCTGTTCGAACAGGGTGCGGCGCAGGGCGGTTTCGGTGACGCCGAAGCGTTCGGCGATGCCCGGCAGATACCAGACCGGGTCGATGGCGGCCTTGGTGACGGCCACGTCGCCGGTGTCGTGCACCACGGTCCCGTCGACCTTGATCCGGCCGGCGGCGATGGCTTCGTTAATCTCGCTCAGCTGGAGCCGGGCGCGGGTCACGGCGATGGTCGGGCGGATGTCGACGCCGTCCTGGATCTCGGCGGCGAAGTCCTCAGCGACGCGGGCGCCCCAGGGGTCCAGCGAGACGATCTTGCCGCCGTCCGTCCACTGCGGGAACGGCCCCATGGGGGTGGTCGGCGAGGTGTTGGTCAGGTCGGGCCGGTTGTTGGCGCTCATGGCGCCCGACGACACGGCCAGGGCGCGATAGACCGAATAGGCGCCGCCGTGGGCGCCGATGGCGTTGCGGTCGCTACCCGAATTGACGGTGCCGATGACGGGGCCGCGTTCCTGCGCGGTCGGCGCGCCCCAGTTCAGGGGGAAGCGGCTGACGGTTCCCGCACCAGGGTGGGAGTTGAGCCGGATGTGGCTCGGTCGGTTGGACATGTTTCCTCGCTCGATCCGGCTTGTTGTTTTTCTTGCGCCGGACTCATCAGGACACACCCGATCAGACGTGCTGTCCAGTGGGTTGAACGAGTCCCGGCGACCGGCGTTTTCAGCAGGCATCAAGGGAGTTCATCATGGCGGCCCGCCCCACCTGGCAGGGACATCTGAAGCTGTCGCTCGTGACCTGCCCGGTCGCGCTGTACACGGCGACGTCGAGCGCCGGGCATGTCAGCTTCCACCTGATCAACCCGGACACCAACAACCGCATCCGCATGGCGCCGGTCGATTCCGGCACGGGTGAGCCGGTGGAACGCGCCGACTTGGTGAAGGGCTTTGAGGTGTCCAAGGACGAGTACGTCCTGATGGACGACGCCGACTTCGAGAAGGTGAAGCTGGAGAGCACCCGCACCATCGACATCGGCCAGTTCGTCGACGAGGACGACATCGACCGGCTGTACTGGGACGATCCCTTCTATGTCGTGCCCGAGAAGGGCGTGGGCGCCGAAGCCTTCGCCGTCATTCGCGACGCCATGAAGGCGGCGGGCAAGATCGCCATCGGCACGTTGGTTCTGCGCAATCGCGAGCGGCAGATCGCGCTGGAAGTGCGGGGCAAGGGGCTGGTGGCCTGGTCCCTGCGGCCCCATGACGAGGTGCGCGACGCGGGCGACTTCTTCGACGACATCCCGGCGGTGACGGCCGACAAGGACATGGTCGAGATCGCCACCCGCATCATCGACCAGAAGCAGGCGGACTTCGATCCCTCTGAATTCAAGGACCGTTACGACGACGCCCTGAAGGCCCTGATCAAGGCCAAGCAGAAGGGCGGCAAGAAGGCCCTCGTCGCGGCGCCCGAGCCCGACGACACCAACGTCATCGATCTGATGGCGGCGTTGAGGAACAGTTTGAAGGGGTCGGCGACGGGGGCGAAGAAGGCCCCGGCGAAGGCCAGGGCGCCCGCGAAAAAGAGCGCGGCGAAGAAGCCTGCGGCTAAGACCAAGGCGGCCTAGGGCGATCAGCGAGCGGCCGTTGGGGGCGTTTCAACGCCCCTCCCGCGCGATGCGCTTGACCGCGCGGGCCCGTCAGGCCCTGATCGGGTCATGACGGACATCCCAGCTCCCTCGGCGGTCGTGGTCGGCGCATCGGGCGGTCTGGGGGCCGCACTGGTGACAGCGCTCAACGGCACAGAGCGCTTCAGCCGCGTCCACGCACTGTCGCGGGCGACCGGACTGGATCTGGAAGACGAGGCGTCGATCGCGGCGGCGGCCACAGGGATAGACGGCGGGGGTCACCCGGGTCTGGTGCTGGTTGCGTCAGGCGTCCTGCATGGCGGGTTCGAGCCCGAGCGAAGCTACCGCGCGATTGACCCTGTCCACATGGCTCGGGACTACCGGATCAACACGATCGGACCCGCCTTGGTCGCCAAACATTTCCTGCCGCTGCTGCCCCGCGAGGGGCGCTCGGTGTTCGCGGTCCTTTCCGCGCGGGTCGGATCGATCGGCGATAACCGGCTCGGCGGTTGGCACAGCTATCGGGCGTCGAAGGCGGCGCTGAACATGATGCTGCGTAATCTGGCGATCGAGATGGCCCGCACCCATCCGCAGGCGGTGGTGGCGGGCCTGCATCCGGGCACGGTCGACACCGCCCTGAGCGCGCCGTTCCAGCGTGGGGTGAAGCCGGGCAAGCTGTTCAGTCCCGCTCAGTCCGCCGGCTATCTGCTGAATGTCATCGACGGGCTGCGGCCGGCCGACAGCGGCGGCGTGTTCGCCTGGGACGGCGTCCGGATACCTGAATAGACGAGGCGACAAGGCCGGGAGGCTGATCGAGCCGCCCGCTTGACTCCCTCATACAGTATGCCGCATACACTGTGTGTCACACACTATGTGACGCAACAGGAGGGACGGCATGGACGCCGATCCGGACCTTTTTGAAAGCATGCGGCTGGAGTTGCGCCGCGGGTCGCTGGTGCTGGCGGTGCTCGCCTGTCTCAGGACCGAGCGGTACGGCTACACCCTGCGCCAGGCGCTGGCCGCCGACGGGCTGGAGATGGAGGAATCGACCCTCTATCCGCTGCTGCGCCGGCTGGAGAGCCAGGGCCTGCTGGAGAGCGAGTGGCGCGAGGAGGAGAAGCGCAAGAAGCGCTTCTACCGCCTGTCGCCCGGCGGCGTCTCGATGCTCGCTGCGCTCACCGACGAATGGCGGGGCATCAACGCCTCGCTCGACAAGATTCTTTGAAATTCCAGGGACGAGGGGAAAGTCTGATGGACCTGATTGATCGCTATCTGAACGCTGTCGCCGCCCAGCTGCCGCAAGACCAGCGGGCCGATATCGTCGCCGAGTTGCGCGACATGATCCTGAGCCGCTTCGAGGAGAAGGAGGAGGCCTTGGGCCGTCCCCTGACCGAGGCCGAACAGGAAGAAATCCTGCGCGATGTCGGCCATCCGCTGTCGGTGGCGGCGCGCTACGGCTCGGGGCCGCAACACGTGGTGGGGCCGGAGCTCTATCCCTGGTGGATGTTCGGCGTGCGCGCCGGCCTGATCGCCATCGTGGCGATCACCGCGATCGGGGCGCTGGTGCGCATCCTGATCGGCGACGAGGAGGTCGGCCGGGCCATCGGCCAGGCGTTCCACAGCATCTTCAACGGCGCGATCATGCTGATCGGGTTCGCCACCCTCGGCGGCTTCATCATCGAGCGGCAGAAGGAGAAGCCCAGCTTCCTGCGCGAATGGCGGGTCAAGGACCTGGGCCTGTTCGAGTTCGGCGGCGGGCTGAACGCCGAGGCCGTCTCGCGCGGCCTGACCGAGGGCGACTGGACGCTGAAGACGCCGCGCAAGGGTCGTCGTGCCTCCCCGATGGCGCGGGCCGTGGGCAGCGCCGTGGGCTGGAGCGTGGTCCTGCTGTGGTGGATCGGCTGGCTGCCGCTGACGCACACGACGCCCGAGACCCTGGGGGCGGTGGTGGGCGGCGTCGACTACGGCCGGATGCTGAGCCAGATCCATACGCTGCTGTACTGGCCGGTGATCGCCTTCGGGCTGGCGCGCGTCGTCTTCGACGTGATGCGGGTGGCGCGACCTGACGGGGTGCGGTTCACGGCCCTGGGCGACATCGGCTTCGGCCTGGCGGAAGGCGCGCTGTTCGGCTGGCTGTGGCTGTACTCGCCCCTGTCGAAGGTGGTGTTCGTCCCGACCGTCGAGGCCTTCATGTCGCGGGTCACCAACACCATTCAGGAAGGCTGGTGGCCGCTGTCGACCGTCCTGATGCTGTGCATCGCCTTCGGCTTCGCCAGCGCGGTGGTGAAAGTGGCCCGCTCGGCCTTCCGCCTGGTCACCGGCTATGACGAGCGGCTGCCGAAGGTCTGAGCGGCGCCCGGATAGACTGGGGTGGAAAGTGATTAGTGGTTAGTGACTAGTGGTTCGATGTCGCGGGCGGGGCTCACAATGACCCAGCACTGGCGTCGCAGCCGCCATCCACTAATCACTAGCCACTAACCACTGGCTGGGCTCCTTGGCCGACTGTGCACCCGCCGCCCACGCCCATGTCCGAAAACCGCGAGCGTTTGCGGAGCGGCGGGCCTATCTTCCCGGTCATGGAAAACGCGAGCGAGCTTGATCAGGAGGCCTGCTACCGCGCCGTGCTGACGCGCGATGCGAGGTTCGACGGGCGGTTCTTCGGCTGTGTGAAGACCACGGGCATCTACTGCCGCCCGGTCTGTCCGGCGCGGACGCCGAAGCGCGAGAACATGATCTTCGTGGTCACGGCGGCGGCGGCCGAGGAGGCGGGTTTCCGCGCCTGCCTGCGCTGCCGGCCCGAGACGGCCCCGGACATGGGCGCCTGGCGCGGGACCTCCAACACTGTCAGCCGGGCGCTGGCCCTGATTGAGGCGGGCGCCCTGGACGAAGGCGACGTAGACGGACTGGCCGGCCGGCTGGGGGTCGGCGAGCGGCACCTGCGCCGCCTCTTCCGCCAGCATCTGGGCGCGGCGCCGGTCAGCGTGGCGCAGACCCGCCGGGTGCTGCTGGCCAAGGCGCTGATCCACCAGACGGACCTGTCGATGGCGCAGGTGGCGCTGGCCTCCGGCTTCGGCAGCGTGCGGCGCTTCAACGAGACCTTTCAGGCCCTGTATGAGCGGCCGCCCTCGGCGCTGCGGCGTCGCGGCGAGCGGGCGCACGAGGGCGGGGTGGTGCTGAGCCTGCCCTACCGCCCGCCCTATGACTGGGACGCGATGCTGGCGGCGCTGGCCGGGCGGGACGACACGGTCGAGGGGCGCAGATGGTCGCGCGTCCTGACCCGTGAGATCGACGGCGCCGAGGGTTCGGTCTCGGTCGAGCCGGGCGCGGCGGGCCGGGTCTCGGTCTGTGTCGAGACGGCCGAGCTGAAGGCGATGCCGGGCGTGTTGGCGCGGGTGCGGAGGGTGTTCGACCTGTCGGCGGATCCGGACGCCATCGCCCGCGACCTGTCCGCTGACGCCCTGCTGCAGCCGCTGGTCGCGGCGCGGCCGGGGTTGCGGCTGCCCGGTCTGTGGATGGACGAGGGCGCCGATCCGCCGAACGACCGACTGGAAGACGAACGCCTGACCGCGCGCGCCGAACGCTGGCGACCGTGGCGGGCCTATGGAGCGCTGCACCTGGCGATGGCCGAGATCAGCGGCGCGGATGTGACGGAGAACGACGATGCGAAACGTGCAGCCTGAAACCCTGACGCTGGACCGGGTGGCGACGCCTGTCGGCGACGTCCTGCTGGTGACCGGGCCCGAGGGCGCGGTGCGGGCGTTGGACTTCGCCGGATACGAGGACCGGATGCACCGCCTGCTGGGACGGCACAGTCCCAACGCGGCCCTGGCCGAGGGGCGGGCGCCGGAGGGCGTGAGACGGGCGGTCGAGGCCTATTTCAGCGGGGACGTGCAGGCGCTGGACGCCCTGCCGGTGAAGACCGGCGGCACCGACTTCCAGAAGGCGGTCTGGGCGGCGTTGCGCTCCATCCCGGCGGGCGAAACGCGCAGCTACGGCCAGCTGGCGGCGGCGATCGGGTCTCCGAAGGCGGTGCGGGCGGCGGGGCTGGCCAACGGCCAGAATCCGATCGCCGTGATCGTGCCGTGCCACCGGGTGATCGGCGCGAACGGGACCCTGACCGGCTATGCGGGCGGGCTTGAGCGCAAGCGCTGGCTGCTGGCCCATGAGGGCGTCAGGACCGCTTGACGAGACCCTGAGTCTGCGTGTCACTGCGCGCGGGCTGTTTGGGGTTTTTAAGATGAAGACGGAACTTTGTTTGGGTCTGGCCATGATGGCCGGGCTGGGATTTGCGTCGGCCGCGGTCGCGCAGGACGATGACTGGGAATTCCAGGAAGATCCGGCGCGGCAACTCTCGATCGCGGCGGCGCGGTATGACGCGGGCCAGATGATCGTGGTCCAGTGCCGGCAAGGCGGTTTGACCGTGGTTCTGACAGGCATGCCGGTGACGCCTGGGCCGATTCAGGTGCAGGCCACGCGCGCCGACGGTCGCGCCGTCTCGCAGGCCTGGCTGCCGGCCGGCGCGCCCGGCGCTTACCGGTCCGCGTCGTCGGGAGCCACCGTGCGATTCATGCGGGGCGGCGGGCTGTACGCCCTTCGCACGGAATCGCCAGCGTTCCGCGCGTCGTTCGACCTGCCGACGCAGTCCGCCAACCTTGATCGCGTGCTCACGGCCTGTGGATGGGCGACCGAGGACGATCGCGATCTGCTCCCGGAGGCGACCCAGGTCAGCATGGTCGATCCGGACGATACGCCCGCCCGTCCGCGTGCGCGATCCGCTCGAGGCGCGCCCCGGGCGCCGACCCCCCGCCCGGAGGCTCCCGCGGGTCCCCCGCAGCTGCCGCCCGCCGAGTACGGCGTCAGCTGTATCGTCCGCGATCTGCACCTGCGGGACTGCCGGGCCGTACATCCCGCCAGCGCCCGGGAGCGCATTGTCCGGGACGGGATCCGGTATCTCGAGGGTAAGGAAGTCTATGCCGTCAACGGATCGACCGCCGCCGACAGCGAGGGCAAGGTCATGAACGTGATCGGCGGGCGGATCACGATCATCGACTACATCACCACCGCTCACTGAGGAGCCCCTTCGGGCTTGCAATCCCCGGCCATCGGCCTAGATTGTCCCTGCTTATGCTGAAAGTGAGCATAAGTCGGCGGCGGGCCGATGAGCCGGGCCGCCGTTCTTAGGAACTCTGATTTGCTCATTTGGAGCAAAAGGGTGGATGGGATGGCGGACGGCATGTTCGGGCTGTCGAAGGACCTGGAGCGGGAGACCGCGCCGGTGTGGGCCAAGATCAAGGATCATGTGACGCCGCTGGAATGGCCGGCGCAGGCGGCGCTGATCCACGAGATCAACCAGCTGAAGCGCGAGCGCGACGCGGTGATCCTGGCGCACAACTACATGACGCCCGAGATCTTCCACGGCGTCGGCGACTATGTCGGCGACAGCCTGGGGCTGGCCAAGGAGGCCGCCCGGTCGAAGGCGAAGGTGATCGTCCAGGCGGGCGTGCACTTCATGGCCGAGACCTCGAAGATCCTCAGCCCGGAAAAGACGGTGCTGATCCCCGACCTGCGCGCGGGCTGCAGCCTGGCCGCCTCGATCACGGGTGCGGACGTGCGCCTGATCAAGCAGCGTTACCCCGGCCTGCCGGTGGTCACCTATGTGAACACGACCGCGGACGTGAAGGCCGAGACCGATATCTGCTGCACCAGCGCCAACGCCGTGCAGGTGGTGGAGTGGGCGGCGAAGGAATGGGGCGTCGACCGCGTCATCCTGATCCCCGACGAATACCTGGCGCGCAACGTGGCGGCCCAGACCACGGTGGGGATCATCGCCTGGAAGGGCCGCTGCGAGGTGCATGAGCGCTTCACCGCCCAGGACATCTCCGACATGCGGGCCGCCTATCCGGGCGCCGAGATCCTGGCGCACCCGGAATGCCCGGAGGACGTTCTGGCCGCGTCGGACTTCGCCGGATCGACCGCGGCGATGGTCGACTATGTCGAGGCGCGCCGTCCGAAACAGGTGGTGCTGATCACCGAATGCAGCATGGCGTCGAACGTCGCGGGCGACGTGCCGGGCGTGCAATTCATCGGTCCGTGCAATCTGTGCCCGCACATGAAGCGGATTACGCTGGAAAACATTCGCGACTGCCTGTTGAAGATGCAGTTCGAGGTGACGGTGCCGGAAGAGATGATCGAGCGGGCGCGGCTGGCCGTGCAGCGTATGGTCGATCTGCCGCCGCCCGCCATCCCGGCGCGCTACGACCTGATCAAGGCGCGGCATCATGTGGCAGTGGAGTTGATCTGACGTGGTTCGAGTTTGGCGCATGCCGTTTGGCTATCTCATCCTGATCTGGCGCGATCGGAACCGGTGGATCGCCTTCAAGCCGGTCAGCGATCTGCGCCGCTTCTATGAGATCCTGGCGCTCCGCGGCGTGCCCAAGAACCTGTCGCGCGCCGCCCTGGCGAAGGCCAATCCCGCCGAGGCGCGCGCCTACAACCTGGACTGAGATCCATGCACTATGTTCCGCCCGTCCGCGTCGTCGCCGGCGTCGACCGGAAGACCCTGCGGCTTCTCGCCGTACTGGCCTTGTGGCTGAGGGCGGAAAAGGCCACGTCGCAGGGATGAGCGACATCGACACCCCCCGCCGTCCCGGTCCCTGGGATCCCCGCCCCGAAGACGGCCGGGCGCCCGTCACTCCGGCCGTCGATCCCGCGCGCGGGGCCGAGGCGCCGCTGGACAAGGGCCAGCATCCGGTCTGGGCCTTGATCTCGACCCTGCTGCTGGGCGGGCTGATCTACTACTGGTCCGGGAGTGTTGTGATCGTGGCGGCCGTGCTGTTCGGCCTGCTGGTCCACGAGTACGGGCATGTGCTGGCGATGAACCGCCTCGGCATGGGGCCCGCGCGCATCTACATCGTGCCCTTCCTCGGCGGGCTGGCCAAGGGTCAGCGGCTGCCGGTCAGCGAATGGCACGGGGTGCTGGTGTCGCTGGCGGGACCGGCGTTCGGCCTGCTGGCGGCCATCCCCTTCTATGGCCTGTATCTGTGGAGCGGGCAGGTGGTCTGGCTGCAGGGGGTGTTCGCCATCGCCTTCATCAACCTGATCAATCTGGCCCCCGCGCCGCCGCTGGATGGTTCCAAGGCGCTGGGTCCGGTGCTGGCCCGCATCCACCCCATGCTGGAGAAGGTCGCCCTGCTGGCCGTCGGCGCGCTGGCCGTCCTGTGGGGCGTGTCGAACGGCAGCTGGCTGTTTGCGGGCTTCCTGGCGCTGGCGCTGTTCAGCCACCTGCGCCGGGGCGCCTGGAGGCCTGAAGGGCGTCGCCTGAGCTGGGGCGAGGCCGCCAAGTCCACCGGCCTGTTCGTGCTGACCACCGTCGCCTGCGTCGGCGTGGGCGTGGCCGCCCTGGCGCCCGGCGTGGAGACGCTGACCGAAAGCCTGACCCACGGCGCGCGCGTATTCGAGTTCGGCCGTTGAACCGCATCCGTCATGACGGGCCGCTGATCATCGGCGGCGGGCTGGCGGGCCTGTCTGCCGCGCTGGAGGCCGGGCCGCGCCCGACGCTGGTGGTGACGCCGGCGCCTCTGCTGCAGGCCTGTTCCTCGGCCTGGGCCCAGGGCGGGGTCGCGGCGGCCCTGTCGGCGGAAGACCAGCCCGCGCTGCACGCCGCCGACACCGCCTCGGCAGGGGCGGGGCTGGTCGATCCGGAGGCGGTTCGCGCCCTGACGGATGATGGAAGACAGACGGTCGAATGGCTGGCCGCGCTGGGCGCGCCTTTCGACCGGGACGCCGACGGCGGTTTCGCGGTCAGCCTGGAGGCCGCGCACTCGAAGGCCCGGGTGGCCCGGGTCGGCGGCGACGGCGCGGGACGGGCCATCCTGTCGGCGCTGGTCGCCTCTGTGCGCGCCGCGCCGCATATCGAGGTGTGGGAGAACGGACGGCTGCGCGCCCTGGTGCAGGACGCCACGGGCCGCGTGCGCGGGGCCGTGATCGAGCGCGACGGGCGCCTCGTCGAGGTGCTGGCTCCGGCGGTGGTGCTGGCGACCGGCGGGGCCGGCGGCCTCTACGCCCGCACCACCACTCCGGCGGCCCTGCTGGGCGAAGGCATGGCGCTGGCCTGGCTGGCGGGCGCCGAGATTCTCGATCCCGAGTTCGTGCAGTTCCACCCGACCGCGATCGACGTGGGCGTGGATCCCATGCCCCTGGCCACCGAGGCCCTGCGCGGCGAGGGCGCCCGGCTGATCGACGCCCACGGCGACTTCCTGCTGGGCGATGCGCCCGACGCCGACCTGAAGGCCCGCGATATCGTCGCCCGCGCCGTGCATCAGGCTCGGGCCGAGGGGCGCGGCGCCTATCTGGACGCCCGCGCGGCGGTGGGGGCGCATTTCCCCGACGAGTTTCCGGCCGTCTTCGCCGCCTGCATGCATGCGGGGCTGGACCCGCGTGAGACGCCGATCCCGGTCGCGCCGGGCGCCCACTACCACATGGGCGGGATCGCCGCCGGACTGGACGGGCGCACCAGCCTGCCGGGCCTGTTCGCCGTGGGCGAGTGCGCGGCGACCGGCGTGCACGGGGCCAACCGGCTGGCCTCCAACTCCCTGCTTGAGGCCGCCGCCTTCGGACGGCGCACGGGCCGGGCCGCCGGCGCGGAAGCGGGCGGGGAGGGAAGGGTCGTGCAAGCCGTCGTCGCGCCCGACCTGGCGCCTGAAGCCCTGACGGCCCTGCGTGTGGCCATGAGCGACAATGTCGGCGTGGTGCGCGACGCCGCCGGGCTGACGCGGGCCCTGGCCCTGATGGAGCGACTGGAGCAGGAGGCGCGGGGCGCCCTGCCGGTCATCGCCGCCCGCCTGATCGCCGGGGCCGCGCTGGAGCGGCGCGAGAGCCGCGGCGGCCACTACCGGTCCGACTATCCCGACACGGACGCCGATGCGCGCCATACCCGCCTGAGCCGCGCGCCTGTCGTGGCCCCCGCCGCCGTTCTGGCCGCCGAGTGAATCCCATGATCCCGACCCTGCCTGACCTGCTGATCGAGCCCGTGGTGCGACTGGCCCTGGCTGAGGATCTGGGCCGGGCGGGCGATGTGACGGCGAAGGCCTGCATTCCCGAAGACGCGCGGATGCGGGCGGTCTTCGCGGCGCGCAAGCCCGGGGTGCTGGCCGGAATCGACTGCGTGCGGCTGGCCGTGCTGGCCATGGACCCCAAGGCGTCGGTCGAGCTGAAACTACGCGACGGCGAGGCCTTCGAGGCCGGCGCGGTGCTGGCCGAGGTCGAGGCCGACGCCCGCGCCTTCCTGTCGGCCGAGCGGACGGCGCTGAATCTGCTGGGGCGGCTGTGCGGCATCGCCACCCTGACGCACGCCTATGTCGATGCCGTTTCCGGGACAAAGGCGCGCATCGCCGACACCCGCAAGACGACGCCGGGCCTGCGCGCGCTGGAGAAGCACGCCGTGCTGTGCGGCGGCGGGCTGAATCATCGCTTCGGACTGGATGACGCGATCCTGATCAAGGACAACCACGTGGCCGTCTGCGGCGGGGTCGGCGAGGCCGTGCGGCGGGCCAAGGCGGCGGCGGGCCATCTGATGAAGGTGGAGGTCGAGGTCGACGGGCTGGACCAGCTGGACGAAGCCTTGGCTGAACGCCCTGACGTGATCATGCTGGACAACTTCACACTGCCGATGCTGCGCGAGGCCGTGACGCGGACGGCTGGGCGGGTAACGCTGGAGGCCTCGGGCGGGGTCAATCTGGAGACCGTGCGCGCCATCGCCGAGACCGGCGTGGACGTGATTTCGGTCGGCGCCCTGACCCACTCCGCGCCGTCGCTGGATATTGGTCTGGACGCGGTCTGAGGCCGTCCGGCGAACCTCGCTACGGAACGACCCGGGCGCAGGACGGTTTTCTTCCCGATACGGAAGGAGACTTCAAATGACCCACGCCCCCAGGATTCCCAAGGAACAGCGCAGTTTCGCTGACCGGGGCGGAAAGCCGCTTGACGACGCCAAACAGGCCGACCGTCGCGACCTCGAGACCGGCGCCCAGTCGGGCCAGCCGGGCGATGCGGATGTGAATCTCGATGAGCAGGGCCGGTTCGGCAACCTGCGTCAGAACCTGACCACCCACTGGAAGGTCCAGGAGCGCTGAGGATCAGGCGGCGGGCGTGGCCGGGGCTTCAGGCGCCGGGGCGGCGGTGACCGCCGGAGCGGCCGGCGCAGGCGTTTCGGCCTGCGGTGCGGCGCGGCCTTCCTGGGCGATCAGCAGGTTGTAGGCGACGGCGCCCACGTCACGCGCCGGGCCGGTCGGATCAAGGCTGGCCTGGATCAGCTGCGGCGCGGCGTCGGCGGCGGTCGAGCGGCGTGCGGCGTAGGAGAAGGCCCCGCTGGCGCCCGAACGGCCGCCGAAGCGGTAGAACAGGTGGTCGCCGACCTGGGTCACGCGGATCAGGGAATTGCGCCACTGCGGCGCGACGCCGGTGGTGTGGAAATGGGTGGCGTTGCCGACGCTGCCGAACACCGAGCCGGACAGGGCGGCGGAGGCGATGGCGCGGGCCTGGTCCCAGGCGCCCCGGTTGACGCGGCCGCGCATCGAGCCGTCGCAGGTGAAGCTGAACTGGCAGCCGGTCTGACGGCCCGCGCCCTGGAAGACGACGCCGCAAACGGTCTTGGGGAAGGCGGGGTGGCGAACGCGGTTCAGAACCACCTGAGCCACGGCGCGCATGCCGTCGCGGCCTTCGCCGCGGGCTTCGTAATAGGCGGCCTGGGTCAGGCAATCGAGATCGCGCGAGGCTTCAAGGGCCCCGCCGAGGCGGAAGGGCTGGGCCGCGATGGGGGCCGAGAGATTGACCTGACGCAGGCCGTCGGCGCGCAGCGGGGCGTTCCCGCGCAGCTGTTCCAGACGGGCGGTCAGCAGTTCGGCCTGGCGGTCGCGCTGGGTCGGGCCGGCGACGGTATAGGGGTCGTGACGGCGCGCGATGGTCAGCGCGCTTTCGTCCAGGCCGCCGGCCGCTGCGGCGAGGGCTTCCTCGGTGAAGCCGGCGGAGGTCGCGCCGTCGATACGTTCAGCCTGGGCCTGCACAGTCGAAGCCTTGGCCGCCGCGCCGCCAAGATAGGCGCCGCCCACAGCCAATCCCACCAGAGCGCCGAACATCGCCGCCGCCGTACCGGGCCGGATGCGGGCCACGTGTTCAGCAGTCGGGTTCGCGCGCGTCTGAGACGGTTTCGACAAAGGCTCGGTCCTGTTCGGCAGGGCGCAGTGCCGCCCCCGGGTAGTCTCGCCGCCGGGCGATGCGAGGATCGCGGACCGGCTGCAGCAGTTTCGATGTTCGGCGAATGAGCGGAAATCGAAGGACGCGCCTTAAGCCAGCCGTTTGTGGCGCCAATGTGGTTGATTCGCAAGAATTGGGTGCGGCGCAACATCGCGCGATGTCCGCAGTGAAGTCTGTCGGTTAAAGGGGGTTAACTCAGACTACATGGGGCCAGTTAATGTGGCTTCTACTGTATTTGTCTTCGCTATCTCAACCTTTTGGCCCGGGCGCGTTGTCAGTCTTAGTCTTTCCTATGGGGTTGGTCTGTTATCGCGCGGTGGGTCGGGATGGCGTGCGACTTCCGGTTACAGCGTGGAACCCTCACGGCGACGCTGACGTTTGATGAACCGAACAGGAGAACCATCATGCGCCGTATCGCCACCGTATTCGCCGTCGCCGCCCTCGCCGCGGGAGCCGCCGCCTGTGGGCACACCATTGAACAGAAGGCCGCCACGGGCGCGGTCGCCGGCGCCGTCGTGGCCGGTCCGGTCGGCGCTGCGGTCGGCGGCGCGGCGGGCGCTGCCGTGGGTCACGCAGAGCGCCCCAAGTGACACACTGAGCGGGGCGGATGTGTTCATCCGCCCTCGCAACCTTGCTTTTCGCGCCCATATGGGGTTAGCGGACCCGCCCGGGGCTGAGCCACGCTCGCTCCGGCGTACGCGCATCTGACAATCGATCAAGGATACGACAACTCCACGCATGAGAGATCTGAAACAAACCGGCTTCACCGATCGCCTGACCGCCCAGCAAGAGGCCAAGAAGGCCCTGCTCGCCAAGTTCAAGCCGAAGGCCGCCGCCCCCGACCCTGAATTCGAGAAGCTCGCCGCCAAGCGCGCCGCCGAAAAGGAAGCCCTGCGTCAGCAGCACGAGCTGGCCAAGGCCGAGCAACGCCGCGAGAAGGCCGAGAAGGACGCCGCGCGTCTGGCCGCGCAGATGGCGGCCCAGGAAGCTGTCGACGCCGAGAAGCGCGCCGCCCGCAAGGAGCGCAAGCAGCTCACCAAGGAAGAGCAGAAGGCCGCGCGCGACGCCCGCTACGCCGCCCGCAAGGCGCGCTCGCGCTGATCTGTTGACGAACACCCGCGGTCGCCCGTCAGGCGGTCGCGGGCGTCACTCCGCTCGGGCGGGAACCTGCCCCAGAATGTCGGCCAGTTGCGCGCCTGAATAGGGCTTGCGCAGGAACGGCCACGGCGCGTCCGACAGGGCCTCGTCCACATCCTCGCCGGCATAGCCCGAGGTCAGGACGATCCGCATGTCCGGCCACTTCTTCGCACATTCGCGCGCCAGCTCGATCCCCGTCATGCCGCCGGGCATGGCGATGTCGCTGAGCATCAGGTCGAAGCCTTCGACCTGCAGCATCTCCAGCGCGCGCGGGCCGGTGTCGGCGGTCGCCACGTCCATGCCCATGGCTGTCAGCAGATCCAGCGCGATGGCGGCCACGCCCGGATCGTCCTCGACCAGCAGGATGCGGCGGGTCGCGACCTGCGGATAGGGCGATATGCCGCGTTCGACGGTCTCCAGCTCGCTCAGCCGGTCCAGCGGCGGCAGGTAGAGACGGATTTCGGAGCCCCGGCCCGGCGTGGAGGCGATGCGCACGCCGCCGCCCGATTGCCGCGCGAAGCCGTAGACCTGGCTCAGGCCCAGGCCGGTGCCCTTGCCGATGGCCTTGGTGGTGAAGAAGGGCTCGAACACGCGGCTGATCACCTCCGGGTCGATGCCCGAGCCGTTGTCCGACACGGTCACGCAGACATAGTCGCCCGCCGGCAGTTCCGGCACGTCGCCCCCACGGACCTTGCAGCTCTGCGTCTGAACGGTGATGCGGCCGCCCTTGTCGCCCACGGCGTCGCGGGCGTTGACGACCAGATTGAGAAGGGCCGCCTCGAACTGGGACGGGTCGACGTTCACCCGCGCCCCGCCGCGACGGAGTTTCAGCTTGAACTCGACGGCCTCGCCCACGGCGCGGCGCAGCAGGGGCTCGCTCTCGCGGATCAGGCCGTTGAGGTCCAGAGATTCGGGCCGCAGGGCCTGACGGCGCGAGAAGGCCAGGAGTTGGTGGGTCAGGCCTTCGCCGCGGCGGGCGGCGGCTAGGGCGGCCTCGCCGAGCTTCTTCTGGCGGGCCAGGTCGGTGGGCGAGCGCAGCATCATGTCCAGCGCGCCGATGACCACGGTCAGCAGATTGTTGAAGTCGTGCGCCACCCCGCCGGTCAGGCGGCCGACCGCCTCCATGCGCTGGGCGTGCATCAGGTCCGCCTCCGCCTTGGCCTTCTCGGCCATGGCTTCGCTGACGCGCTCCTCCAGCAG
This sequence comes from Brevundimonas sp., assembly GCF_023259385.1. Taxonomy (GTDB): domain Bacteria; phylum Pseudomonadota; class Alphaproteobacteria; order Caulobacterales; family Caulobacteraceae; genus Brevundimonas. Next base: position 18,067 of record NZ_JAHFPF010000003.1, read on the forward strand.
TTCGTTGATGCGCTTGAGGTCTTCCTCGGCCTGCCGAGCCTCGGTGATGTCGATGTTGGCGCCGACGTAGCCCTGGAAATGGCCGGCGCCGTCGAAGCGGGGGATGCCCTCGCAGCGCAGCCAGCGGCGGCCCATCTGCGGGTGCACGATCTCCATGATCCCTTCATAGCGGTCGCGCTGCGCCAGGGCGGTCAGGAAGCCGGAATGGAAGGCCTCCAGTCCGTTGGCGGACATGGTGGCGGCCCAGTTGGCCTGCAGGTCCTCGTCACGGCGGACGCCGAAGAAGGTGCGGTAGCGCCTGTTGGCGAACACGACGGCGCCGGTCTCGTCGGTCATCCACATCTGGGCCGGGGCGCTGTCGGCGACGGTGCGGAAGCGGGTCTCGGACTCCGTCAGTCGGGCCTGAGCCTCGCGGATGTCGGTGACGTCGAAGGCGACGCCCACGAAGCCAATGACCTCGCCGTCGGCGTCCAGCCGCGGGCGCGAGAAGGACTTCAGCCAGCGGTACTCGCCGTCATGGCGCAGGTAGCGGGCCTCCATCGAGAAGGGCTGGCCGGTGGCCTCGCCCGCGATGGAGTCCTGGATGATCCGTTCATGGTCGTCGACGTGGATCACGGCGCGCCAGTCGGCCAGCCGAGCCTCCTCGTAGGAGCCGCCGTTGTAGGCGACATAGGCCTGGTTCACGAACTCGCGCACCCGGTCGGCGCCCGTGACCCAGATCAGCACCGGGGCGGTGTCGGCGATGGCGCGGAAGCGTTCCTCGCTCTCGCGCACGGCGCCCTCGGCGCGGGCGCGTTCAATCTCCGTCCAGGTGCGGCGCCCGACCTCCTGCAGCAGTTTGGCCTCGGCGTCGGTCCATTCCCGGACCGTCGAGTTATGGACGTAGAGGAAGGCCCGCAGGCGCCCGCCGCGATGCAGAGGCGCGCGCATGAGGGCGCGGGTGCCCAGCCGCTCGAACGCCTGGAGCGCGCCGCGCGTCCGCTTGTCCTTGCGCACGTCGGCGATACGGATCAGCCGACCCTCGGCCAGGTCGCTGATCAGGTCGGCGCCGAGTTCCCCGAGGCTGAACTGGCCCTGGGCGCTGACCGCCCCCGTGGTCCAGTCCCGGCTCATCGACACCAGACCCCGCTCCTGGTCGACTTCGCCATAGCCGACGCGGTCGGCCCCGAGTTCGTCGCCCAGCGAGCGTTCGACTTCGGCCATGATGTCGTCGGGCGTGGTCAGGTCGCGCAGGCGGTCGGTCAGGGACAGCAGGAAGGTCTGGCGGCGTTCCTGGGCCTCGAGAGCCTGCATGGCGTTGCGGGTTTCGGTGATGTCGAACGACATGCCGACGTAGCCCAGGAAGGCGCCGGCGGCGTCGAAGCGTGGATTGACCGCGATCCGCATCCAGCGCCAGTCGTTGTCGAAGCGAAGGAAGCGCGCCTCGAAGCCGTAGGGATGATGGCCCGGCCGGGCGACCTCCATGACGGCGGTCATCTCGGCCACGTCGTCCGGATGGACGCTCTGGCGCCAGACCGAGCCCAGAATGTGCTCGGCGGGGCGGCCGTAGAACTCGACCAGCGCCTTGTTGACGAATTCGACTTCGGCGTGGGCGTTGGTCATCCACACCGGCGAGGGCGCGGTGTCCGCCATCAGGCGGAAGCGGCTCTCGCTTTCCCGCAGCGCGGCCTCGGCGGCCTTGGCGGCGGTGATGTCGACGACCACGGCGATGAAGCCCATCGGCTCGGCCGTGGGGGAGGTCAGGGCGCGCAGGCTGGTCAGGGCCCAGACAGTCGAGCCGTCCGGCCGCAGGTAGCGTTTCTCGATCGTGCCGTCGCCGCCCGCGCGGGCCGCGTCGAGCGCGCTCCTGGTCAGGGCGATGTCGTCGGGGTGGGTCACGTCGCCGGTGGTGATCCCGACGGCCTGGTCGGGCCTCAGGCCGAGAATCTCGGCGAAGCGGGCGTTGCTGCTGATAATCTTGCCGTTGAGTCCGACGCGGGCGATGCCGGCGGACGCCTGCTCGACCATGGCGCGCAGTTCGGACGTGGTTTCGTCGACCAGGCTGTCAGAGGCGCGCAGGCGGCTGACGGTGTCGTCCAGATCGCGCAGGGTGGAGCGCAGCGAGGCGCCCAGCACCGTGCCGAACAGACCGGCGAAGATGAAGCTGGCCACGCCGACCGCCAGACTGGTCGCATTGAACGCGATCAGGCCGCCGGCCAGCTGGGTCAGGGCGACCGCGCCGACGATGCTGACGATGATGGCGGCGTAGCCGGCGAACCGGCCGCCCCAGAGGGCGGCGATGAGGACGGCCGGCAGAAGCACGGTCAGGCCGCTGGCGCCGCCGAACAGGGGCTGCAGCATCGCGCGGACAGCCAGTCCCGCGGCGCCGCACAGCAGGCCGGTCAGGATCGCCTGACCGGGGCGCCCCGGCTGGGCCAGCGCGAGTTGTCTGAAGAACCTGTCCGCCCCCAAGCCGTTTCATCCCTGCGCGGCTGTCGATCAGCGCGACAGACTGCAACGCTTTCTCGCCAAGGGCGTTCCCGAACGCCCTATATATCCCATTGTGTCATCAAGGACGCCTAAGGTCGGACTTGGCCGCGGTCGTCCGGGCGCCTAATTGTATCGCCGACCTTACAGCCTTTCTGAGCAGGATCTCCCCATGACCGTGACCATCGACACCGGCCTGAGCAAAACCGAACGCAATGACGTCGCGACGGAACTGACCAAGGTTCTGGCCGACAGCTTCGCGGTTTATCTCAAGACGCACGGCTATCACTGGAATGTCCGCGGGCCGGAGTTTTTCGGCTATCACAATCTGCTGGAACAGCAGTACCGCGACATCTGGGCCGCGCTGGACGACATCGCCGAGCGCATCCGCGCCCTGGGCGTGCTGGCCCCGCAGAGCTTCTCCGGCTTCGGCAACCTGACCTCGATCAAGGACGGCGATCCCGAGAAGGAAGCCGGCCCGATGCTCAAGGAACTTCTGGGCGACCACGACACCCTGATCGCCACGACCCGCAAGGCGTTCGAGGTGGCCGACGCCGCGGGCGACGAGGCCTCGGCCGACCTGCTGACCCAGCGTCTGGCGGCGCATGAGAAGTTCGCCTGGATGCTGCGCTCGACCTTGGGCGGCCGGTAAGGCTGGTCGAACGGCGCTTTTCCGCCCGAAAAGCGCCGCCCTTCGTGGGCATGAACCTTGCTCCGGTCCCGTGATCGGACGCTTTGGAGACGGACGCTGAACAGGACGACCCTGACCTCGGCAGTGAAGGCGGCGCGACGGCTGGGGCCGGCCGTGCCCGTTGTGCTGGCCGTTTTCGGTGTGGCCATGGCGGCGTCCTCGACCCCCCGTCCCGAAATCGACCGGCGTGTCGAAGCGGTGCGCCAGCTGACCGGCGGCGATCTGTCCGACAAGGGGCTAAGCGCCATCGCCGGGCGAATGACGCCGTCGCAGCTGGCCCTGGCCGAGCGGTTCGATCCCTCGCTGCGCCGCGCGGCCCTCTACGGCCTGACCCCGGGGTGGGAGAGCCTGACGCTGGCGGGCAAGCCGACGCTGGACTTCGGCGAGACCGGCCTGGACGCCATGCGCCTCAACGCCGCCACGCCGACGACGTCGGGGCTGTTGCGCGCCGCCCAGCCCTTCATCTTCCGTCCCGCCACGGCTGAAGATCGCCGCCGCGCCCAACGCTGCCTGACGCAGGCGATCTATTACGAGGCGGCGCTGGAACCGACCGAGGGCCAGGAGGGCGTCGCCCAGGTGATCCTGAACCGCGTGCGCGACCCCAACTACGCCAACACCGTCTGCGGCGTCGTCTTCGAGGGCGCCGAGCGGACCACCGGCTGCCAGTTCAGCTTCACCTGCGACGGCGCTCTGGGGCAGGCCCCGGTGGCCTGGGCCTGGGAGCGGGCGCGCAAGGTCGCGGACCGGGCGCTGGCCGGCTACGTCTCGACCAGGGTCGGCACGGCGACCCACTATCACGCCGACTACGTCCACCCCTGGTGGGCCCCGACGCTGAACAAGCTGACCCAGATCGGGGCGCACATCTTCTATCGCTGGAAGGGCGTCTACGGCGAACCGGCGGCCTTCCGTCAGGCCTATGCCGGGCGTGAGCCGCTGATCGATGAGGCGCGCTTCTCGAAGCCCCGCATCCAGATTCCCGACGCGACCACCGTGGCCGAGGCGGACGCCGCCCTGACCCTGGCCGCCGCCAATGGTCAAAGCGCCATGCGCACGGTCGAGATCAACGGCCAGACCCGTGTGGTGGGCGTCACCTCGCTGGGCGGTCGTCGCCAGGCCACGGCGCAGGACATCGCCGTCATCAACCAGCGGCTGGCCGCGTTCGAGACCCCAGCTCCCGCCGCGGCTGCGCCCACACCCCTCGCGCCCGGCGTGACGCCCATGGATGTCGAGGAAGTCGGTCGTCCCTCGTCCTGATGATCTCGGTCGTCATTGCAACGCTGAGCCGCCAATCGCATTGATATGAGCCGTGCGCCGTGCGCGCGCCGTCAGAGGTTCGCTTGTCAGCTCCTTCCGATCCATCGCCCGTCTGGACCGAAGCCGACCGTCTGGCGGCGCTTCGCGCCTTCGATGTTCTCGATACCGAGCGTGAACCGGCATTCGACGGGATCGTGACCCTGATCGCCCGGGTCTTCGATGCGCCGATCGCGGTGGTCAATCTGATCGATGAGGAGCGGCAGTGGTTCAAGGCCGAGGTGGGGCTGGGCGTCCGGGAAACGCCGCTGGCCACCTCCTTCTGCGCCCACGCCCTTCTCGAGCAGGACCGGATGATCGTTCCGGACGCCACTGCCGACGAGCGGTTCGCCTGCAACCCGCTGGTGACGGGCGAAAGCGGCCTGCGGTTCTACGCGGGCCAATTGCTGAAATCCGCCGAAGGACTGCCGATCGGCACCCTGTGCGTTCTCGACACCCGGGTCCGGCACGAGGGGCCGACGGCCCTGCAGCTTGAGGCGCTGGAGGTGCTCGCCGCCCAGGTCATGGCCCAGCTGGAACTGCGCCGGGCGCTACGCCAGCGGCAGCAATCCGAATCCCAGTTCCAGGCGGTCGCGGATTCCATGCCGCAGATGGTCTGGTCGACCCTGCCGGACGGCTTCCACGACTATTACAACGCCCGTTGGTACGAGTTCACCGGTGTGCCGGAGGGCTCGACTGACGGCGAGGGTTGGAACGACATCTTCCACCCCGACGATCAGGAGCGGGCCTGGACCCGTTGGCGGCAGTCGCTGACGACGGGCGAACCCTATGAGATCGAGTACCGGCTGAGGCATCGATCGGGCGTCTATCGTTGGACCCTGGGCCGGGCCATGCCGATCCGCGACGAGAGCGGCGAGATCGTACGCTGGTTCGGCACCTGTACGGACATCGACGACCTGAAGCGGATGGAGCAGTCCAAGGAGCTGCTCAGCCAGGAGTTGAGCCATCGCATCAAGAACATCTTCGCCGTCGTTTCGGCCCTGATCGCCCTGTCGGCGCGGCGGTTCCCCGAGGCCAAGGCCTTCGCCACGGCGCTGCGGACGCGGATCAACGCGCTGGCCCGCGCCCATGAGTTCGTGCGGCCCCATACCGAGACCTCCCGGCCCACCGTGGGAACGATGACCCTGCACGCCTTCCTCGCCGACCTGTTCAAGGCCTACGCCGGATCGGACGAAGCCGCGCGGGTCCTGCTGAGCGGCGACGACGCCACCTTCGACGACCAGGCCGCGACTTCCGTGGCTCTGCTTTTCCATGAACTGGCGACAAACGCCGCCAAGTATGGCGCCCTGTCGGTCGAGGGCGGCCATGTCGAGCTTGAGACACGGAACGAGGGTGCGCGTTTTATCCTGACCTGGCGCGAGCACGGCGGGCCGCCGGTCGCGGGACCGCCAAAACATTCAGGCTTCGGCTCTTCGTTGGCCACCCTGTCCGTCGAGGGACAGCTGGGCGGGCGGCTGGACCGGGACTGGGCGGCGGACGGCCTGTGTGTGGTCGCGGATCTTCCCGCAACGGCCCTGTCTCGTCGAAGGGCGGCTCTGGATGTCCGGTAACGGACATTGGCCTGAAACCTGCTGACGACCTGTGCGTTCCCCCTGTCCGCGTCCCAAAGATGTACGCGAACCTATCTGTGAAAGTCCGTGTTCCGCACTGCCTGATGACCGCCCGTATCCTTATCATTGAAGACGAAGCGCTCGTCGCCGTGGAGCTCCGCTACGTGCTGGAGGACCTGGGCCATGAGGTGGTGGGCATGGCGTCGGACGCCCGGACCGCCCGCCACCTGGTGCGCGAGACCGAGGTCGATCTGGCGCTGGTGGACATCCATCTGTCGGACGGGCCGACGGGGGTCGAGCTGGGCCGCGAGCTGGGTCAGGACCTGGGGGTCTCGGTCCTGTTCATGACGGCCAACCCGGGCATGGTGCGCAACGGCGTGGCGGGAACCATCGGCGTCCTGTCGAAGCCGACGGACGAGCGCGCGGTGCAGACGGCTGTCGATTACGCCCTGCGTCGCCGCACCGGCCAGCCGATCGAATACGCCCCTCCTGGGCTGCAGCTGTTCGGCTGATCCGAGCGGGGCCTACCAGACCCCGATCTTCTCCGCTTCCTTGTGCGTGATCGGGTGGTGGGCCTTGGCGTGGTCTTCCTCGGCGAGGAAACGCACGGCCTCCAGCGCGGCCATACAGCCCATGCCCGCCGCGGTGACGGCCTGGCGGTAGACGTCGTCGGTCACGTCGCCGGCGGCCCAGACGCCCTCGATGGCGGTGGCGGCGGTGCCCGGCTTCACGACCAGATAGCCGCCCTGCTTGGTCTCGAGCTGGCCGGCGAACAGTTCCGACGACGGGGCGTGACCGATGGCGATGAAGACGCCGTCAGCCGTGATGTCGCGGGTCTCGCCCGTTTCGACGTTCTTGATCCGCGCGCCGGTGACGTTGACGCCGCCGAAACTGTTGGTCTCGCCCAGAATCTCGTCGATAGCGTTATTCCAGACCACCTCGACCTTCGGGTGGGCGAACAGGCGGTCCTGCAGGATGCGCTCGGCGCGGAACTCGTCGCGGCGGTGCACGACGGTGACCTTGGATGCGAAATTGGTCAGGAACAGCGCCTCTTCCACGGCGGTGTTGCCGCCGCCGACCACGATGACCTCCTTGTTGCGGTAGAAGAAGCCGTCGCAGGTGGCGCAGGCGGAGACGCCGAAGCCCTGATATTTCTGCTCGCTCTCCAGACCCAGCCACTTGGCCTGGGCGCCTGTGGAGATGATGACCGTCTCGGCCAGCATCTCGGTTCCGGAATCCAGCGTCAGGCGGAACGGGCGCTGCGACAGGTCGGCCTTGACCACGATGTCGTGGATGACCTCGGTTCCGACGTGCTCGGCCTGCTTCTGCATCTGCTCCATCAGCCAAGGGCCCTGGATGACGTCGGCGAAGCCGGGATAGTTCTCCACGTCGGTGGTGATGGTCAGCTGGCCGCCGGGCTGCAGGCCCGCGATCACGACGGGCTGCAGCATGGCGCGCGCCGCATAGATGGCGGCGGTCCAGCCGGCGGGGCCGGAACCGATGATGGCGACGCGGACGGTACGGAGAGTGCTCATGGCGCCTATTTAAGAGCTGATTCCGGATTCCGCGATGGCTAGGGTGGGCTCGGATCAAGGGAGTCGGGGATGAAGAAGAACAACGGCGCGGCCTTCCTGCCGCTCGGGATCGCCATGGGCGTCAGCATGGGGACGGCGATCGGGGTGGCGACCGACAATCTCGCGCTGGGCCTCAGCCTCGGCGTCGCCATCGGCGCGGGCCTGGGCGTCGCCCTGATGGGCGCCGTGAACGCAGCGAAGGACAAGAACAAGAAGGACGGCTCGGACAGCAGCGGGACCGTCTATCCGGCCGACAGCCACCGTGACGGTCATGACAACAGTTCGGACGGCGGCTCCGACGGTGGCGGTTCCGATGGCGGCGGCGGTGGCGGCGGCGGGGACTAAAGCCCCAGCTTTTCCAGGATCATCCGCGCGGCCCGGTCGGTCTCGGCCAGCGGCTCATAGCTCCAGCCCGCCAGCGCGCCGTCGAACGGCCGCGCCGCGCCGCGCTCGCGCAGGTCGGCGTGCAGGCGGGCGAACTTGTCAGTCGATTTCAGCGAGATCATCGGCAGGATGTGGACCGGCTTGCCCGTCGAGGCGGCCTCGGCGGCCATGTTGGCGCTGTCCTCGGTGACGAGGATGTGGTCGGCGGCCTGCAGGAAGGCGAAATAGGGATTGGCGCCGGTCCCGTCCCAGATCAGGCCCGGCAGGTGGGACAGCCGCGCCGTCATCGCCGCCTTCGCCGCATCGGGCGTACGGCGCGAGAAGGTCAGCATCAGCGACCCGCCCGCCGCCGTGATCGCCGCGGCTATGCGGTCGGCCAGGTCGGCGGCATGGGCCTCGGGCAGGTCGTGGGCGCGGGACTTGCCGCCGATCAGCACCGCCACGCGCGGGCGGGTCAGGGGATCCAGTCGGTCGGCGAAGGCCGCCGCGCTCTCCGCCAGCCGTGCGGCGGAGATGCGGTGCGGCGAGCCGGTGATCGACAGGACGTTCGACCCCTCGATCCCGTCATGCCGGGGCGCGACCACCAGATCATAGTCGCCGGTGCGCCAGCGCGGGTCCTGGGTCTGGACGACGAAGGTCTTCCCGCCCGAGCGGCGCTTGGCGATCAGCGACAGGGGCAGGGTCGCCCGGCCGGTGGCGATCCACACGTCCGGCCAGGCCTCGCCGGTCGCCGGGAAGGGATCGTCCAAGGCGGGGTCCAGCATCCACGGCGCCTTGAGGGCAGACGGCAGCTTGTCGAAGACCTTGCGCCACCGCACGCGTCGGACGGTGATTTCAGACGGCGAAAGGCGCTGGAGGGCTTCCGCCAACCCCAGCGCCTGATTTTCCATGCCGACCCGGCCGTCAGAGACGACCCGGATCGAAAGAGGCTTTTGCGAGCCTACTTCCACTCGACCTTGAGGATCTCATAGGCCTTCACGCCGCCGGGCGTGTTGACCTCGACCACGTCGCCGACCTCTTTCGAGATCATGGCGCGGGCGATCGGCGAGGCGATGGAGATCTTGCCCGCCTTCACGTCGGCTTCGTGTTCACCGACGATCTGATAGCGGCCCTCTTCCTCGGTGTCCTCGTCGACCACGGTGACCGTGGCGCCGAACTTCACCTGGCTGCCGGACAGCTTGGACACGTCGATCACCTGGGCGCGCGACAGTTTGTCCTCGATGTCGGCGATCGAGCCTTCAATCCAGCCCTGCCGTTCCTTGGCCGCGTGATACTCGGCGTTTTCGGACAGGTCACCGTGTTCGCGAGCCTCCGAAATGGCCGCGATGACGCTCGGCCTTTCGACCGACTTCAATTGCTTAAGCTGATCGTCGAGGACACGGTAGCCCTCGGCCGTCATCGGCACTTTTTCCATATGTCGTGAGTTTCTTGCTTCGCCCGACTGACAGACTACTCGGCACAGAGGTCGCTGGGCGCACGCGACCGGCCCAAGAGGGTAGGGCGCCAAGCCCAAAGGTTCAAGGGCGCGTCGCGCTCGCTGTTTTGCGGACCTGCCGGATCAGGCTCCAGGCCAGCCAGGCCACGGCCGCGAGGCCGACGACCATGAACAGGCCGGAGAGCAAAAGGACGCCCGCGGCGATGAAGGCCAGGACGAAGGCGAGGGCCGCGACGAGGGCGGCGATGATCTGGACGGTCTTCAGGCGCATGAATCGTTAACGCGGCCCGCGCCCCGGGGTTTCGCCCGCCGAGCGATCACCCACGCCTGTGTCATTTCTGTCAGGAGATCAGGCGTAGGCGTAGGGACCGCCGCGTTCCAGGGCGCGTTGATAGGCGGGTCGGGCGTGGATGCGCTCGAGGAAGGCCTTCGCCCTGGCCATCTTCGGTCCGAACGGCGCGCGAGAGCCGGCGGCCTCCAGCGGGAAGCTCATCATGATGTCGGCGGCGCTGAAGCGGTCGCCCGCGAACCATTCGCCCTTGCCCAGTTCCGCTTCCCAGTAGGCCATGTGGTTGGCGATCTGCGGGTCGATCAGGCTGGCCCCGACCTTCTTCGAAATGCCCTGGGCGATGGGGCGGATCAGCAGGGGCGAACGTTGCGGGACGACGCTGAAGATCAGCTTCAGCAGCAGGGGCGTCATGGCCGAACCCTCGGCATAGTGCAGCCAGTAGGTGTAGCGCCGGGCCTCGGGCGTGCCGGCGGGCGGCTTCAGGCCCGGGTCGGGGAAGGTCTCCAGCAGGTATTCGACGATGGCGCCCGTCTCGGCGACGATGATGTCGTCGTGCTGGATCACCGGCGACTTGCCCAATGGATGGATGGCGCGCAGCTCGGGCGGGGCCAGCCGCTGGGCGTTCCGCTCATAGCGTTTGACCTCATACTCGACGCCCAGCTCTTCCAGCAGCCACAGCACGCGCTGCGAGCGGGAGTCGTTCAGATGGTGGACGATGATCATGGCCGGGCTCCGTCAGAGGATCACTGTTGTGCGGTGTTGACGCCGCGTCCGTCCAGAGGCGAACGCACAAGATGGATGGCGTCCGGCGTAAACCCCGCCTAGCTTCACCGCATGGCCGTTTCCCGACTTCGTTCCGCCCTGAAATCCCTCAGCCTCTGGGTGATGATCGCCCTGTTGGCCGGCCTGTTCGCGGGCGCCGCGGCGCAGGCCTGGGGCCTGCCGGGCGGAGAGGGGACGGCGACGCTGATCGCCTCCATCGGGTCCCTGTGGCTCAACGCTCTGAAGATGACCATCATTCCGCTGGTCTTCAGCCTGCTGGTGACCGGCATCGCCTCCATCGCGGATGCGGCTTCGACCGGGCGGCTGGCGCTGAAGGCGCTGCTGGTGTTCGGCCTGCTGCTGCTTGGCGCGGTGACCTACGCCTTCCTCGCGTCCGAGGGGCTGCACATGCTGTGGCCCATCAGTCCGGAGGGCGCGCGCACCCTGTTGTCCAGCGCGCCGGACGCCTCGGTGGTCATCAGCAGCGCCCACGGCGGCGGCCTGCCCGCCTTCCTGGCCAGCCTGGCGCCGCCCAACGCCGTGCGCGCGGCCGCTGAGGACGCCATCTTGGGCATTGTAGTCTTCGCCATCGCCTTCGGGTTCGCCACCACCCGGCTGGAGGCCCGCCTGCGCGCGCCGCTGGTGACCTTCTTCGAGGCCCTGTCCGAGACGATGATCGTCATCGTCCACTGGGTGCTGCTGGCCGCGCCGATCGGCGTGTTCGCCCTGTCCATGGGCGTGGGTCTGAACGCCGGTCTCGGCGCGCTGGGCGTGCTGGGCCACTACGTCACCCTGGTGGTGCTGGCCCAGGTCGGGCTCATCATCCTGATCTATGTCGTGGCCGTGCCGTTCGGGCGCATCGGCCTGAGCCGGTTCGCGCGTGGCGTGGCCCCGGCCCAGGTCGTGGCCTTCTCGACCCAGTCCTCGCTGGCCAGCCTGCCGGCCATGGTCGAGCAGGCGCGCACCGCCCTGGGCGTGTCCACGGCGACGGCGGGTCTGGTCCTGCCGCTGGCGGTGGCGGTGTTCCGCATCACCAGCCCGGTCGCCAACCTGGCCGTGGTCATCTACGTCGCCCACCTGCATGGCATTCATCTGGGGCCGGCTTTGTGGATCGCGGGCGGGCTGACGGCGCTGGCGGTGTCGGTGGGTACGGTGGGCTTGCCCGGTCAGGTCAGCTTCTTCGTCTCCATCGCCCCGATCTGTCTGGCGATGGGCGTGCCGGTGCAGGTGCTGCCGCTGCTGCTGGCGGTCGAGGTGATCCCCGACATCTTCCGCACCATCGGCAACGTCACCGCCGACCTGGCCGCCGCGCGGATCGTCGAGGGCCGCGATGCGGATCTGGACCCGGAGCCGGGCGCCGGGATCTAGGCGCGCGCGCGGCGCTGATGGCGCCTGCTTCGGCGAGCCACTCAGCCCGACATCCACCAGACCCCCGCACCGACCGCCAGCAGGTGAACCAGCACCGCCGCCGCCAGGAGCGTCCGGAACGGCTCCTTGCGCGTCTTGTGGCGCAGCATCTGACACGCGAGCCACGCCCCGATACCGCCCCACACAGCCGCCCATAACAGGCTCCGTTCGGGGACGCGGCGCCGGTGTTCGCGCGCGGCCGCCTTGTCATGCGCGAACAGGAGAAAGGCGGCGCCCTCCAGCCCGGCCAACCCGATCAGCAGGGCCGGGACCACGTAGTCGGACGAGGCGGCGACGTTCAAGGCGACTCCGGTCCCCCGCGCCGCGACAGGGAGGACAGCCCGAGGCCGATCAGCACGGCCAGAGCGCCGCCGAGCGCGTGGGAGCGACCGGGCCGGGGGCGTTTCCGCCGCGTTGTCTGGGGATCAACACGAGCGTTTCCTCGTTGGGGTTGCAGATCGGAGAATATTTTCAACAATACTACCTATTGTTGTTACGTATACGTATTTGTACCTGCTTCGTGATGAGCCTTGGTTACTGCACACGCACCTTGCGTGCACAGAAGTGGGGAAACATTGATCTTCGATTAATCAATAACGGTGACATTCGGAGGTGCGTGATGGGGATCGCGTCGGGCCGCTCCATCGCGCCTGGCGATACCCCAAGGGGAGACGCCCGATGAAGATGACCATCAAGACCCGCCTTCTGGCATGCCTCGGCGCCCTCGCCGTCGGCATGACGGCGATAGGCCTCAGCGGCTGGATCTCGGCCTCGATGGTGGATGGCCGGATGCGCTCGATCATCGGTGATCGGATCGTCCCGATGCAGCAGTTGAAGGCGGCCAGCGACATGTACGCCGTCAACATCGTCGATACGGCGCACAAGGCGCGCGCGGGCGCGATCACCCCGTCCAAGGCTCTGGAGGACATCACCGCCGCCAAGGCGACCATCGCCCAGAACTGGAACGCCTACAGCGCCACGGAGATGACGCCGGAGGAGGAGACCCTGATCGCCAGCGTGACCGAGGGCCTGCCCGCCGCGAACGCCGCGGTCGCCCGGCTCGAGACCATTCTGCGATCGGGAGACGCCCCCGCGCTCGCGCAGTTCGTCGAGACCGAACTCTATCCCGCCATCGATCCCGTCAGCGCCAGCATCGGGGCCTTGGTCGATCTGCAGGTCCGAGTCGCCCGCGAGGACGGCGCGGCCGCGGCGCGGGTGTTCCAGATTTCGCTGATGATCATGGGCCTCGTCGCCCTGTTCGCGGCGGGCGTGCTGGCGGTGACC
>NZ_JAHFPF010000003.1:31229-35246 GCF_023259385.1 Brevundimonas sp.
CGCTCCAGGCCATGACCGCCGCCATGCGTCGCCTCGCCGACGGCGATCACGGCATCACTGTGCCGGCGGTCGGCCAGCGCGACGAACTGGGCGAGATGGCCAACGCTGTCGTGGTCTTCCGCGACGCGGCCGTCGCCAAGATCCAGGCTGACGCCGAGGTCGTCGAGGCCAAGGCCCGGGCCGACCGCGACCAGAAGGCCGCCAGCGAGGCGGCGATCGCCCAGCAGCAGGCGCTGGTGGTGCAGTCGTTCGGCGTCGCGCTGGAGAAACTGGCCCAGGGCGATCTGACCTACAGCGTCACGGACGACCTGCCGGTCGAGTATGAAAAGCTTCGGTCGGACTTCAACGCCGCCATGGGTGCGCTGAAGGACACTATGGCCGTTGTCGTCACCAACGTCTCGGCCATCCGCTCGGGCTCGGGCGAGATCAGTCACGCGGCCGACGACCTGTCGCGCCGCACCGAGCAGCAGGCCGCCAGCCTCGAGGAAACGGCCGCCGCGCTGGATCAGATCACCGCCACCGTCAACAAGACCGCCTCGGGCGCCCGTCAGGCCTCCAGCGTGGTCCAGGGCGCGCGCGGCGACGCCGAGACCTCGGGCATCGTGGTTCGCGACGCCGTCGAGGCCATGAGCGCCATCGAACGCTCGGCGCAGCAGATCAGCCAGATCATCGGCGTGATCGACGAAATCGCCTTCCAGACCAACCTGCTGGCCCTGAACGCGGGCGTTGAAGCCGCCCGCGCCGGCGATGCCGGCCGCGGCTTCGCGGTCGTCGCCTCCGAGGTCCGGGCCCTGGCCCAGCGTTCGGCGGAAGCGGCCAAGGAAATCAAGACCCTGATCTCGGCCTCGACCAGCCAGGTCGACACCGGTGTGAAGCTCGTCGGCCAGACGGGCGAGGCGCTGCAACGCATCGTCGGCCGCGTCGCCGAGATCGACGGCCTGGTCTCCGAAATCGCGGCCTCGGCCAACGAACAGGCCACCGGCCTTCAGCAGGTCAACACCGCTGTCAACCAGATGGATCAGGTGACCCAGCAGAACGCCGCCATGGTCGAGCAGTCGACCGCCGCCAGCCACTCGCTGACGCAGGAGGCCGAGGGCCTGGCCTCGTCCGTCGCCCGCTTCCGCATTGGCGACGCGGCCCCGGCCACGGCCCGCGTCCCGGCGCCGGCGGCTCGTCCTGTTCCGGCCCTGAAAATCATCGGCCGCGGCGGCGCCGCCCGCCGGTCCGAACCGGTCGCCGCCGCCGACGGCTGGGAGGAGTTCTAGGGCTCGGACTCAATCCCGCTCGTCCCGGCTTTCGCCCCCGCCATCCTGACAGGAGAGGTTGGGAGTCAGGCGTAGTCCTGGATCGGGCGGACATCCAGTTCGCCCGCCTTGATCGCCCCGATCGCCTGGGCGGCGGCCAGGGCCCCCGCGGCGGTGGTGTAGTAGGGGATCTTCATCATCAGCGCGGTGCGGCGCAGGCTGAAGCTGTCCTGCAGCGACTGCTTGCCCGAGGTGGTGTTGAAGACCAGCTGGACCTCGCCGTTCTTCATCGCATCGACGATGTGCGGACGGCCTTCCAGCACCTTCTTCACCAGGCCGACCTCAAGGCCTTCGCCGACGAGGTAGGCGTGGGTGCCCTCGGTGGCGATCAGGGTGAAGCCTTCGGCCAGCAGGGTCTTGGCGGCGTCGAGGATGAAGGGCTTGTCCTCGTCCTTGACCGAGATGAAGGCGCAGCCCGCGGCCGGCAGGGTGGTGCCGCCGCCCAGCTGGGACTTGGCGAAGGCGCGGGCGAAGGCGGGGGCCATGTCGGCCTCGCCGTCGCGCTTCCAGTCCAGGCCCATGACCTCGCCGGTCGAGCGCATTTCCGGGCCCAGGATGATGTCGACCCCGGCGAAGCGGGCGAATGGGAAGACCGCTTCCTTGACCGCGATATGATCGTACGGCTTGTCGGCCAGGCCGAAGGACTTCAGCGGCACGCCGGCCATGACCTTGGCGGCGATGGCGGCGATCGGCTGGCCGATGGTCTTGGCCACGAAGGGCGCCGTGCGGCTGGCGCGCGGGTTCACTTCCAGCACGAAGATGCGCGGGGTTTCGCTGTGCGGCTCCTCGATGGCGAACTGGACGTTCATCAGGCCGCGCACCTTCAGCGCCCGGGCCATGGCCTCGGTCTGCCGCTTCAGCTCGGCGACGATGGCCGGCGACAGCGAATAGGGCGGCATCGAACAGGCGCTGTCGCCCGAGTGGACGCCGGCTTCCTCGATATGCTCCAGCACGCCCGCCACGAAGACGGTCTCGTCATCGCACAGGGCGTCCACGTCCACCTCGGTGGCGCGGTTCAGATAGTGGTCGATCAGCACCGGATCGTCGCCCGAGACGCGCATGGCCTCATGGACGTAGCGGTCCAGCTGCTCGCGGTCGTGGACGATCATCATGCCGCGTCCGCCCAGCACGTAGGAGGGGCGCAGGACGACCGGATAACCGACCTCTTCCGCCTTCTGCGCGGCTTCCTCGGCGCTGCGGGCCAGGCCGTTGGGCGGCTGCTTCAGGCCGATGTCGTTGAGCATCTTCTGGAAGCGCTCGCGGTCCTCGGCCAGGTCGATGGAATCCACCGTGGTGCCCAGGATCGGCACGCCGTCCTCCTGCAGCGCATGGGCCAGCTTCAGCGGCGTCTGGCCGCCGAACTGGACGACGACGCCGATCAGTTCGCCCTTCGAGCGCTCGACGTCGATCAGCTCCAGAACATCCTCTTCGGTCAGAGGCTCGAAATAGAGGCGATCGGAGGTGTCGTAGTCGGTCGAGACGGTCTCGGGGTTGCAGTTGACCATGATCGACTCGACGCCGATGTCGTCGAAGGCGAAGGCCGCGTGACAGCAGCAGTAGTCGAACTCGATCCCCTGGCCGATTCGGTTGGGACCGCCGCCCAGGATGATGGCCTTCTTCTTGTCCGACGGCGCGGCCTCGCATTCGGGGACCTGGCCCAGGGCGCCTGTCTCATAGGTCGAATACATATAGGCCGTGGCCGAGGCGAACTCGGCGGCGCAGGTATCGATGCGCTTGAAGACCGGGCGCACGTCCAGCGCGCGGCGGGCCTTGCGGACGGCCTTTTCGGTCGAACCGGTCAGCTGGCCCAGACGGGCGTCGGAGAAGCCCTTGGCCTTCAGCCTGCGGAAGTCGGTCGCGGTGGTCGGCAGGCCCTGCACGACGACATGACCCTCGGTGCGGACGATGTCGGCGATCTGGCGCAGGAACCAGGGCTCGTAGGAACAGGCGGCGTTGACCTCTTCCACGGTCAGGCCGTGGCGGAAGGCCTGGGCGATGACCCGGATGCGGTCGGGCGTCGGCTGGCCCAGCGCCCGGATGACGGCGGCGCGCGCAGAAGCGTCGTCCTCGACATCCGCCACGCCTTCGATCTCGATCTCGTTGAAGCCGGTCAGGCCGGTCTCGAGGCCGCGCAGGGCCTTCTGCATCGATTCCTGGAAGGTCCGGCCGATGGCCATGACCTCGCCCACCGACTTCATCGAGGTGCCCAGCAGGGGCTCGGAGCCCGGGTATTTCTCGAAGGCGAACCGCGGGATCTTGGTGACGACATAGTCGATGCTCGGCTCGAACGAGGCGGGCGTGACCTTGGTGATGTCGTTCTGCAGTTCGTCCAGCGTGTAGCCGACGGCCAGGCGCGCGGCGACCTTGGCGATCGGGAAGCCGGTGGCCTTGGAGGCCAGGGCGGAAGACCGCGACACGCGCGGGTTCATCTCGATGACGACCATGCGGCCGTCGGCCGGATTGATGGCCCACTGCACGTTCGATCCGCCGGTCTCGACGCCGATCTCGCGCAGGACGTTGATCGAGCCCGTGCGCATGCGCTGGTACTCTTTGTCGGTCAGGGTCTGGGCCGGCGCCACGGTGATGCTGTCGCCCGTGTGCACGCCCATCGGGTCGATGTT
Source organism: Brevundimonas sp. (assembly GCF_023259385.1). Classification (GTDB taxonomy): domain Bacteria; phylum Pseudomonadota; class Alphaproteobacteria; order Caulobacterales; family Caulobacteraceae; genus Brevundimonas. Next base: position 35,155 of record NZ_JAHFPF010000003.1, read on the forward strand.
CTCGATCGAGCAGATGATGATGCAGTTGTCCGCCGTGTCGCGGACGACCTCCATCTCGTACTCCTTCCAGCCCAGCACCGATTCCTCGATCA
>NZ_JAHFPF010000183.1 GCF_023259385.1 Brevundimonas sp.
ACGCCGCCATCGTGGCCGCCGCCACCCTGTCGAACCGCTACATCACCGACCGCTTCCTGCCGGACAAGGCCATCGACCTGGTCGACGAGGCCGCCAGCCGCGTGCGCATGGCCGTCGACTCCAAGCCCGAGGCCCTGGACGAGATCGATCGCCGCCTGGTCCAGCTGAAGATCGAGCGCGAGGCCTTGAAGAAGGAGACCGACAGCGCCTCCCAGCACCGCCTCGAGAAGCTCGAGGACGAGATCATCGATCTGGAGGGCCAGTCCGACGACCTGACCGCCCGCTGGAAGGCCGAGAAGGAAAAGGTCGGCGCCGGCGCCCAGCTGCGCGAGACGCTCGACCGCTTGCGGGCCGAACTGGCCGCCGCCCAGCGCGCCGGCGACCTGGGCCGTGCGTCCGAGATCGCCTACGGCCAGATTCCGCAGATCGAGAAACAGCTCGCGGACGCCGAGGCCGCCGAAAGCTCCGGGTCCGGACCGTTGACGCCCGAAGTCGTCGACGCCGAACAGATCGCCGCCGTCGTCTCCCGCTGGACCGGCGTTCCGGTCGACAAGATGCTGGAGGGCGAGCGCGAGAAGCTGCTCCAGATGGAGGACGCCCTGCGCCACCGCGTGGTCGGCCAGGACGCCGCGCTGGAGGCCGTCTCCGACGCCGTGCGCCGGGCCCGCGCCGGCCTGAACGACCCCAACCGCCCGTTGGGCAGCTTCCTGTTCCTGGGCCCGACCGGCGTCGGCAAGACCGAGCTGACCAAGGCCCTGGCCGACTTCCTGTTCGACGACGAGGCCGCCATCAGCCGCCTCGATATGTCGGAATACATGGAGAAGCACTCCGTCAGCCGCCTGATCGGCGCCCCTCCGGGCTACGTCGGCTATGACGAGGGCGGCGCCCTGACGGAAGCGGTCCGTCGGCGGCCCTATCAGGTCGTCCTGTTCGACGAAGTCGAGAAGGCCCACCCCGACGTCTTCAACGTCCTGCTCCAGGTGCTGGACGACGGCCGCCTGACCGACGGCCAGGGCCGCACCATCGACTTCCGCAACACCCTGATCATCATGACCAGCAACCTCGGCTCCGAGGCCCTGGCCAACCAGGGCGAAGGCGACGACGTCGAGGCGGTCCGCCCCTACGTCATGGACGCCGTCCGCGCCCACTTCCGCCCCGAGTTCCTGAACCGCATCGACGAGATCATCCTGTTCCGCCGCCTCGGCCGCGAACAGATGGGCGGCATCGTCCGCATCCAGCTGGCCCGCTTCGAGAAGCTCCTGGCCGACCGCCGCCTGACGCTGGCGCTCGACGACACCGCCGCCGCCTGGCTCGCCGACAAGGGCTATGACCCGGTCTACGGCGCACGCCCGCTCAAGCGCGTGATCCAGAAGGAACTGGTCGACCCGATCGCCCGCAAGCTGCTGGCGGGCGAGATCGAGGACGGGTCCGTGATCGCCGTATCAGCGGGCGGGGAGGGGCTCGAGATCGGGAAGGCAAGGATGCATTAGGACCCGGAATCAGGGCGGGTGCGGGTGTATTGAATACGCCCGCGACCCCCGCTTGCGTGCGCTCATGCCAAGTTCCTCTTTTGTTCGAGGAAGAAATCGGTGAAACTTGTGGCTCCGATGGAGGTCGAGTTGTGAGCGCAGAAGAGACGATTTCCGCCCGCCTGGAGCCGGTTCTGAGCGCCGTTGCAGAGCGCATTCACTATGCCGAGGGGCGGCGAACAAACTACTCCGTCATGGCCGCAGCCTTCATAGCGGCAGGCCTTACCATTCTGACGTTCGCGGTCGGTGTGCTTGACCATCTTTGGCTGCGGTATGCGGCCTTCGGCGGCGCGTTCTCGCTGCTCTGCGTTGGGCTTGCGCTTATCTGGCTCTTCAATCGCCAGACCAACCGGTATCCATTCACGGGTGCGACCCAAGCCTGGAAGTGGTTTTATCGGGACGCGCTCCTGGATCAGAAGAAATTCGACACCACCTGGAGAAGCTACTTCGCCTGGGGTTCCGACAAGGGCCGTGTTGAGGCGGAGTACAGCAGTCAGCTTCCATTATACAGGCAGCGGATTATGGGGCTCGATTCTGATTCAACAAACCTGGATCAGGACATCGAGCAACTATATGTGCTGCACAACGGCGCCATCTACAAGCCCAGCCCCGAGACGCCGGAAGGCGTCGCCTTCGAGGCCTGCGCCGCCGCCGTCCGCGCCGACTGCGCCGCCCTCTACCCCTGATCCCCGCCCCGGCGGGACCACACGACCAATCCTGACGCAGGCGCGTGCGCCTGCGGGCTTTGGTCTTTGACATCGCATCCGCCTCGCGCCAGCGACCCGGACGCATCGGACGCATCGGACGCATCGGACGCATCGGACGCATCGGACGCATCGGACGCATCGGACGCATCGGACGCATCGGACGCATCGGACGGTATTCTCCTCCGTCCGGAGCGACCGTGATCCGTCAGTCGTCCCCGTCCAGGATCCGCTTCAGCGAGACGATGTTCTTGCCGATCTTGAAGGGTCCGATCTTGATCGGCGGCGCGTGCGCGAAGTCGGCGCCCAGCAGGTCGGCGAAGGCGCGCACGCTGTCGAACCGGTGCAGGGCCAGGGGCGCCGCGGGCGGGCTCGACAGCTCCGCCGTGGTCCGCGCCGAGGGCTGCATCACCGCCGCCAGCGAGTGGAAGCCCGCATAGTGGCGCGCGAAATGGGGGCGGTCCGGAATGCCGACCGCGACCGCATAGCCGTCGGCGGCCCCGACCACGTTGTCCAGCCCCAGGGACTGGTAGAGCTCGCGCCACGCCCGCCGGGCCCGGATCAGGAAGATGGCGTAGAAACGCGCCGCATAGGCCTGCTCCTTCGCCAGAACGGCGCGCCCCACCGCCCGCTGCGCCTCAAAATCCTGCTGCGGCTTCTCCAGCATCTGCGGCGTCGGCTGCGAGCTGAGCGGCAGGTTGGCCGCCGACAGGTATTCGTCGAACCGTTCGAAATAGGTGTGCCGGATCGGCTGGCTCATCGGGAAGACCTCGAAGGCCCCGACCCCGGCGTAGGTGTCGACGGCGCCGCACGGCGTCTTCATCTGGTCCCAATACGACGGCGAGAAGGTCTGGGGCTTCAGCGGCACATAATGGCCCGGCGGCGGCGCGTCGAAGGGGAAGGCCATCAGCGGCCCGTCCGGCCCCTTCAGCCCCGGCGCCGGCGTCAGCACGAAGCCGCTGATGATCCGGTCGTGCACCTGGATCATGAAGGCGATGGTGGCGGCGAAGGCGTCCCGGTTCTTGTCCGCGAACCCGGGTCCCTCGGTCGCGATCAGATAGGCCAGGCGCGAGCGGGTGATCAGCAGCATCAGGGGCAGGAAGTGACGGTACTCCCAGACAAAGCCGTTGGACTCCTCCTTGGGCGGCGTATAGCGGCCCTTGCCCCAGGGCTGGGTGCACAGGTCCGTCTCGTCGAAGGTGCGGACCCAGACCTGCGGCTGTTCGATCAGGTTGGAGGTGAAGCCGGACATGGGCGACGCCTCGATCATCTTCTCGCGTTCGATGCTGCCGGCCGGCGGATCGACCTTGTGCGTCTTCACGTACAGGGCCCAGGTCTTCGTCTCCTGGTCCACGGTTTTGATGTTCGCGCACAGCTCGGCGAGGGTCTGGCGCTGGATCTGCTTGCTGACCGCATCGATCTTGGCGGCGATGGCCTTGAAGTTCGCCTGCAGCTTTTCATACAGGATGTCGGTGGGGCTTTTGTCCTCCAGGATGCCGACGATCTTGGCCACCGCCATCACGGCGCCGACGATCGCCACGGCCTGTCCGATGGCGTCCGCCGCGGCCTTGCCGTCCTCGAACAGCTCTTTCAGCTTGCTCTGCGCGGCCGGGCTGATGTGCAGGGCGTCGCCGATCTTCTGGTAGGCGGTCTTCTTGTTCGCCATGTCTGGTCCTCCGCGGTCCGGCGTCCGGGGACGCGGCGGCTCCTAGCCCTTCAGCTTGGCGATCTCGGCCTTCAGGGCTTCGATTTCCTTGCGCAGATTCGAAAGCTCCGATCCCACCTGCTTGCCGTTGAGCTTCAGGAAGGTGCACTCGACGGTGCCCTTCACCGCCATTCTCGCCTGGTTGCCGATGAGGGCGGTGACCGTCACCAGATCGGAGTCCGACCATAGCCGGGCGCTTTTCTGGGTCGCGTACCAGACCCAGCGCTCGCCCCAGTCGTTCCCGGTCGTCTTGCCGTCCGGCAGGTCGCGGGTGGTGAAGGAGAAGCCGGCCACCGGACCGGTCGAATGCACCTCGCCGCCGTGCACGTGCAGGGTGCTGGCCGGCTCCTTGGTGCCGACGCCGATGTTGCCGCCGGTCTGGATGGTCAGCATCGGACCGATCCAGCCGCTGTTGTTGTTCCAGAAGACCGACAGCGGATTGCCCGGGTCATAGGTCCGGGGGCCGGAGATGTGCCAGTAGCCCGTGGCGTTCCGGAAATTCAGCGCCGAGGAGTTCTCCGGCTCGTTCTCGCGATGGATCGTCACTTCGGGGCTTTTGATCGCCACCTCCGCCTCGCCCAGCAGGATATCCGTGGCCATGGCTCGTCTCCCGTTTGATCTGTCGGGAGGGACCTTATCGTGTTTTCGGAAACCGACAATCACTGAACGAAGATTGTCGAATCCTCTCGCCTAGCGAGTGTCGCGGCGGCCCAAAGACGAAGGGCCCCGGCGTTTCCACCGGGGCCCCTGTTCAGTCAGCGCGGACGCGCAGGGAGTTTAGTCCCGGCGGCTGCGGCTGCGGCCGCGGTCGCCGCCGCGGTCGCCGTCGCGCTTGGGACGGCCGCCGGTGTCGTCCGACAGCGGGGCTTCGCCACGCTCGGCGCGCTCGGCGTTGATCTTGTCCGTCAGGTCTTCACCCGTGGCCTGATCAACGACCTTCATCGACAGCTTGGTCTTGCCGCGGTCGTCCAGGCCCAGGAATTTGACCTTGACCTCCTGGCCTTCCGAAATGACGTCGGCCGGGTTGGCGACGCGTTCCAGGGCCAGTTGCGACACGTGGACCAGACCGTCCTTGGCGCCGAAGAAGTTCACGAAGGCGCCGAAGTCGACGACCTTCACGACCTTGCCGGTGTAGATCGTGCCGACTTCCGGCTCCGAGACGATGGACGAGATCCAAGCCTTGGCGGCGTCGATCTTTTCCTGGTCCGAGGCGGCGATCTTCACGGTGCCGTCGTCTTCGATGTTGATCTTGGCGCCGGTCTTTTCGACGATCTCGCGGATCACCTTGCCGCCGGTGCCGATGACTTCGCGGATCTTGTCGACCGGGACCTTGATGGACTCGATCTTCGGCGCGAACTCACCCAGCTCGGTGCGGGCGCCGTCGATGGCCTTGTCCATCTCGTCGAGGATGTGAAGGCGGCCGGCCGAAGCCTGGGCGATGGCCTTCTTCATGATCTCTTCGGTGATGCCGGCGACCTTGATGTCCATCTGCAGCGAGGTGATGCCGTCACGGGTGCCGGCGACCTTGAAGTCCATGTCGCCCAGGTGATCTTCGTCACCCAGGATGTCCGACAGGATGGCGAACTCGCCCGACGGCTCCAGGATCAGGCCCATGGCGATGCCCGAGACGGGCTTCTTCAGGGGCACGCCGGCGTCCATGAGGGCCAGCGACGAACCGCAGACCGTGGCCATCGAGGACGAGCCGTTGGACTCGGTGATCTCGGAGACCAGGCGGATCGTGTAGGGGAACTCTTCCGACGTCGGCAGCATCGGACGGATCGCCCGCCAGGCCAGCTTGCCGTGACCGATTTCCCGACGGCCCGCGCCGCCCATACGACCGGTCTCACCGACCGAGTAGGGAGGGAAGTTGTAGTGCAGCAGGAACTTCTCTTTGTACGTCCCGGTCAGGGCGTCGATGTACTGCTCGTCTTCGCCGGTGCCGAGGGTGGCGACGACGATGGCTTGCGTTTCACCGCGGGTGAACAGGGCCGAACCGTGGGTGCGCGGGAAGACGCCGACTTCCGAGACGATCGAGCGGACCTTGTCGAGGGCGCGGCCGTCGACGCGGTGGCCGTTGTCGATGATGTCGCGACGCAGGACGTGGGCTTCGCATTCCTTGAAGGCGGTGGCGAACTTGGCCGACTCGACGCCGTCCGGGTTCTCTTCGGTCTTCACCAGGGCCTCGGCGGCCTTCTTCTTGGCGGCGCCGACGGCGGCGTGGCGGTCATGCTTGCCGACGTGGGTGTAGGCGGCCTTGATGTCTTCGCCGACCAGCTTCTGGATCGAGGCGACGACGTCCGAGTGGTCTTCGGCCTGGAAGTCGAAGGGCTCCTTGGCGGCGTGCTCGGCCAGTTCGATGATCGCTTCGATGACCGGCTGCATGCCGCGGTGGGCGAACATCAGGGCGTCGAGGAAGACCTGTTCCGACAGTTCCTTGGCTTCCGATTCCACCATCATCAGGGCGTCGGTGGTGCCGGCGACGACCAGGTCCAGCGCCGAGTCCGGCAGTTGGTCGATGGTCGGGTTCAGGACCAGCTCACCGTCGATGTAGCCGACGCGGGCGGCGCCGATCGGGCCCATGAAGGGAACGCCCGAGATGGTCAGGGCGGCCGAGGCGGCGACCATGCCGACGACGTCCGGGTCGTTCTCGAGGTCGTGCTGCAGCACGGTGATGACGACCTGGGTCTCGTTCTTGAAGCCCTTGACGAACAGCGGGCGGATCGGACGGTCGATCAGGCGGGAGACCAGGGTCTCCTTCTCGGTCGGACGGCCTTCACGCTTGAAGTAGCCGCCCGGGATCTTGCCAGCGGCGAAGGTCTTTTCCTGGTAGTTGACGGTCAGCGGGAAGAAATCCAGGCCCGGCTTGGGGGCGCGACCGTAGACGACGGTGGCCAGAACCACGGTCTCGCCGTAGGTCGCCAGCACGGCGCCGTCGGCCTGACGGGCGATGCGGCCGGTTTCCAGCGTCAGCGGGCGGCCGGCCCAGTCGATCGTCTTGCGTTTGATATCGAACATGTTTCGTCTTTCGTATTCCGGCGGGCGTATTCCCGGCGGAGTCCCATCAATGGGTGGAGCGTCGGGCGTTCAGTCCTTCGGTCCATGGGCCGCCGCGCCATCGCGACAGACCCGGGAGTGTCTGAGGACCGGTATTCAGCCCTCGCGTCATGCGCCGTTACAGAACCGCGGCGCGCGGCTGGTCTCTGGATGCGGAAAGAGGCGCGGACATGGCCCGCGCCTCGAATCTGTTCCGCGATCTGCGCTTAGCGGCGCAGGTTCAGCTTGCCGATCAGAGCGGCGTAGCGCTCGCGATCGACCTTCGCCAGGTGGTCAAGAAGGCGACGACGCTGCGAGACCATCTTGAGCAGGCCGCGGCGCGAGTGGTGGTCCTTCTTGTGCGTCTTGAAGTGCTCGGTCAGGTTGGCGATGCGTTCCGAAAGGATCGCGACCTGGACTTCAGCAGAGCCGGTGTCGCCGTCGGAACGAGCGTTATCGGCGATGACTTCGCCCTTG
>NZ_JAHFPF010000184.1 GCF_023259385.1 Brevundimonas sp.
TGGTGGCCGCGTTCGTCTTCGTGAAATCCAAACATCATGTGTCCTTTCGTTTTCATGCGGCAAAGATATATCTTAAAAATCGCTACGCAATAGTCGTAAGATATATTTTTACCGGCTGCTCCCGCTTCGGAACCTCGCCCGCCCCCGACCGCTATGTTCGGGAAGGAGTTTTCCATGACCGAGCAGCAACAGCAGACCGAAGACGCCCGCGAAGCCGACGACATGGGTGAAAAGCCGGACCTGGGGCGCACGCCGGACGCCCTGACCGAGGCCCTGTCGGGTTCGGACATGGGATCGGACACGCGCGCCGGCTCCCTGCAGGGCGGGGCCGCCACGGGTTCGGACGACGACCCCGATCAGGATCTGATCAACGAGACCCTGGCCAGCGAGGGCATGGCCTCCGCCGATCCCCAGTCTCCGTCGGGCGTGGAACCCAATGCGGTGAAGAACACCGGCAAGGATTTGAAAGGGCCGGCGGGCGATCCCGCCGAGGGCGGGCGGGGAGAGGCCGACGCGGCGACGGGCTGACACACTCCGGCGCTCGGTCGCCGAACCGGCCTCTTGCCGCCTTGCCGCCGCCGCATGGTTGGGCCACGGTGAAGCCAACAACGCAGTCTCAAGGACGGATACGGGATGAAGCGCATGCTTTGGGCCGCCACGATCACGGCGGCCATCGTCATGACCGGTTGCGACAGCAACGCGAAAAAGGATGACGCGGCCGTCGAGGCGGCGCCGACGGACGGCGCCACCGAGGCCACGACGGCGGCCGGCCCCGCCGTTGCGCCCCCTGCGACAACCGCCGAGCCCGCCGCGCCTGACGCTCCCGCGTTCGCGGTCATCTACCCGGGCGGCCAGCCCAAGTCTGCGGCCATCTCGGCCCAAGGGCCTGCGGGTCCCGGCGGCATGCTTGATTTCACCACCGACGCCACGCCGGACGAGGTCGTCGCCTTCTATCGCCAGCGCGCCGAAGCCGCGGGCCTGAAGCCGATCAACAGCCTGAACCGGGGCGAGGCGCGGGCCTATTCGGCCGGCGACGGCGGAACGCGCCTGCTGACCGTGGTCGTGACCCCGGTCGACGGCGCCCCCAACGACGTCCAGCTGTCGTGGACCGGCGGCCACTGATCCGGACGGCCGCCGTCGCGGCCCTGATCCTGCTGCCGGGGGCCTGCGCCACGAGCGGCGGGAGCGGCCCGGCGGCCCTGCCCGTGTCCGGCTATCTGGACGCCGGCGCCCTCGACGCCCTGTCCGGCGCCTTCACCCCCTCGCTCACGACCCTGACCTGGACCGGTGACGAGACGCCGGGCGCCGCGCCCGGGTCCGACCGCTGGTGGATGGCCACAGCCCAGGCGGAGTTGCGTCCGCCCGAAGCCGCCCAGCATTTCGACTGCGCCTTGGGGACCCGCCTGGCCGGCGCGCCCCGCCCGGCCCTGACCCGGCTGATGAATCGTCTTCTGGTCGACGCCGACAGCCTGACCCGCCGCCTGGCCGCCGGGCACGCGCGCGCCCGTCCCATCGCCGTCGACCCGACCCTTCAGCCCTGCCAGCGCGTCACCGACACCATGCGCGACAGCCCGTCCTGGCCCGCCAACGGCGCGGTCGCGGGCGCCGCCTATGGCGAAATGTTCGCCGACCTCGCGCCCGACCGGGCCGAGGCCGCGCGCCGAGAGGGGGCCGAGATCGGCTTCAGCCGCATCGTCTGCCGCATGAACTGGCCTAGCGACGTGCGGGACGGCGCGAGCATCGGCCGGACGCTGTACGCCCGCGCCGCCGCCGCGCCGGACTTCGCCGCCGATCTTGAGGCCGCGCGCGCCGAGGTGGCCGCCGCCCGGGCGGAAGGCCTGACCAATCCGTCGTGCGCCGCAGAGCGCCGGGCGCTCAGGCAGGCGAGCTCCTAGGCCGGGCGCGGGCCGCTGATGACGCCGTACAGGTCGGTGCGGCGGTCGCGGAAGAAGCCCCAGGCCGCGCGGTGGCGATCCAGGAAGTCGAGGTCGAAGGTGTGCACCAGCACGCCCTCCTCCCGCTCCAGGCTTTCGACCAGGTCGCCGCGATGGTCGGCGATGAAGGAGTGGCCGTAGAAGGTCTGGCCCGCCTCCGTCACCTGCTCATGACCGATGCGGTTGGCGCCGACGACCGGCACGACGTTTGACACGGCATGGCCCTGCATGGCGCGGCGCCACGGCGCGGCGGTGTCCAGGGTGTCGTCATGCGGCTCGGTGCCGATGGCGGTCGGATACATCAGGATCTCAGCGCCCTGCAGCATCATCGCGCGGGCGGTTTCCGGATACCACTGGTCCCAGCAGATGCCGACACCGATGCGACCGAACTTGGTGTCCCAGACCTTGAAGCCGGTGTCGCCGGGCCGGAAGTAGTACTTTTCCTGATAACCGGGGCCGTCGGGGATGTGGCTCTTGCGATAGACGCCCATCAGGGTCCCGTCGGCGTCGATCATCACCAGCGAGTTGAAATAGTGCGGCCCCTCGCGCTCGAAGATCGAGACGGGGATGACCACGCCCAGCTCCCTGGCCAGCGGCTGCAGTTGGACGACGGCGGGGTGTTCACGCCACGGCCAGGCCGTGCCGAACCACTTCTCCTCCTGCGAGACGCAGAAATACGGCCCCTGGAACAGTTCGGACGGCAGGATCACCTGCGCGCCCCGGGCCGCGGCCTCGCGGATGAAGCCGACCGTCTTGTCGATGTTCGCCTGCATGTCCTCGCCATAGGCGGTCTGGATGGCGGCGACGCTGATCGTGCGGCTCATTACGCAGGCTCCTGCTGGCTGATGCAGTGGAAGGATCCCCCGCCGCTCAGGATGGCGAGCGACGGCAGCGGGATGATCTCGCGGTCCGGATAGACGGTCTTCAGGCCCTGGCAGGCCAGGTCGGCCGCCCGGTCGTCGCCGTAGGTCGGGACGATCACCGCGCCGTTGGCGATCAGGAAATTCATGTGGCTGGCGGGAATCGGCTTCTCGTCCTCGTCCAGCACCAGGCCGGGCGACGGCAGGCGCAGGACCGTGATCGGCCCGCCGGCCGCATCCGTCATCTCCGACAGGGCCTTGGCCACCGCGTCATAGACGTCGTCGTTCGGGTCGTTCCGGCCCCAGGCGATCGGGCAGGCCACCACGCCCGGCGCGACGAAGCGGGCCAGGTTGTCGACGTGGCCGTCGGTGTGGTCGTTCAGCAGGCCGTCGCCCAGCCACAGCACCTTGTGGGCGGCCAGCGCCCCGGTCAGGGCGGCCTCGGCCTTCGCCTCGGTCCAGCCGGGGTTGCGGTTGGGGTTCAGCAGGCACTGGCGGGTGGTCAGGATGGTCCCCTGCCCGTCGTGGTCCAGCGCCCCGCCCTCGAGGATGAAGTCGTTGCGATCGAGCGGCACGCCGGAGGCCGCGCCGATCTGGGTCGCGACGGTGTCGTCGTGCTCGAGTTCGTACTTGCCGCCCCAGCCGTTGAAGCGGAAGGCGGCGGCGCGGGCCGAGCCGGCGCCGAAGATCGGGCCGGTGTCGCGCAGCCAGATGTCGCCGAAGCGGCCGTCGATGACCTCGACTCCGGCCACATCGGCGAAGCGGGCGCGGGCGTCGTCCAGCGCCTCGGCCTTGCCGACCAGCAGCTTGACGTGTTCACGCCCCGGACCGGCCAGGGCGCGCACGAGAGCCTCGACCTCGGCCTGCGCCGGTTCGAGGTTGTCCTCCCACAGCTCGCCATGGCTGGGCCAGCCGACCCACATCGCGCGGTGCGGCGACCATTCGGCGGGGACGGGCGTGGTCATGGGCGGAAGCGATCCTTGTGCGCGGCGAAACAGGCCAGCCGCGCCAGATAGACATGCGCGGCCCCGACTTCAACGTTCCGGCCGTCGCGGGTGACGCGCACGCCAAGGCGATCAGCGGCGGCGCGCAAGAAGAAAGGGCGGCCCGTTTCCGGACCGCCCTCCATTCAGTCTGAACCGCGTGAGCCTTAGAAGGCGACGCGCAGGGTGGCGACGACCGAGCGCGGAGCGCCCAGGTTGGCCGTCTGGCCCGAGCCCGACGGAGCCGTCGAGGTCGCGATATCCGACAGGTACAGTTCGTCGAACACGTTCAGGGCGTTGATTTGCAGGTAGGTGCCTGGACGGATGAAGTCGAGGTCGTAGCGCAGATCGACGTCCACCAGGGTGTAGTCCTTGGTGTAGTCGTTCGAGCCCGGGCCCTGGCTGACCAGGGTGGTCCAGCGTTCGCCGACGTACTTGCCCTGGACGCCCAGGGTCAGCGCGCCGACTTCGTACTGGGCGCGCAGGCCGTACTGCCATTCCGGCACTTCGAACAGCTCATTGCCCTTGGTGGCGAAGGTGCTGCCGGCGGTGGTGCCGGGGATGTCTTCCTTGATCTCGCTGCCCAGGTACGAGGCCGTGGCGTAGAGCGAGAGGTTGTCGTTGACGAAGTAGCCGATCTGGCCGTCGACGCCCCAGCGGTCCACATCACCGGCGTTGGTGGTGTAGGCGATGGTGTCCAGCAGGTTGCCGTCGTCGTCGCGAACTTCTTCGTAGGCGCGAACGATGTAGTTCTGGAAGGCCGAGTAGTAGGCCGAGACCGAGGCGATCAGGCGGCTGGACTGGTAACGGTAGCCGATGTCGTAGTTGTTGGTGGTTTCCGGTTCCGGGTTGGCCGGGATCCGGTCGTACAGGTCATCGGTACGCGGAGCCGACAGGTTCTTCGAGTACGAGGCGAAGAGCTGCTGGTTCTCGGCGAAGCGCCAGGTGACGTTCACGTTCGGCAGGACGTCGTCGTACTTGCGCTCGAAGGCGACCGGGGCGCCCGGGGTCGGGGTGATCAGCACGCCCGCCGAAGTGCGCGGGGCCTGGGCCGAGCAGTAGGCGTCGAAGGTGTCGAGCTGATAGCAGAAGTTCTGCAGGTTGCGCTTGAAGAAGGGCATCCGCACGCCGAGATCGAGGGTCAGGGCGTTGTCGAAGTAGTCACCGACGTACTGCAGCGAAACCTGGTTCAGTTCGGCGGTCGAACGACGGTTGCGCTTCTGGAAGACGTTGCCGTCGCGCGTCAGGATCTGCTGGCCGTTGTTCATGACGCCGCCGAACCAGTCGGCGGGCAGGCCGCCCAGGTCGACGCGGCTGTATTCGCCGGTCTGACGGTGCACACCGAAGTCGTGGGTGTACGAGACGCGGAAGCGGTGATCTTCATTCAGATCATAGATCAGCGAGCCGTTGACGCTGGTGCGGTTGGTGCGGGTGTTCGACGGCGAGTACAGGCGGATCCGGTCGAGGATGTCGCCGTCGCCGTTGAGGTCGACGCCGTTGGCGACGCGGGTCGCGGCCGTGGCGGGGTTGTAGATCAGGCCCTGCAGGCGCTGATCGGTTTCCTCGATCGCCTGAATGCCGCCGCCGTTCGCCAGGGTGTAGGAGAACTGCGGGTCAACCGTCAGGGTCAGCTTGTCGGTCAGGGTGAAGCGCGACTGGCCGCGGACGTTGAAGCTGTCGGTCGGGTTGAAGAAGGTGCCGTAGAAGCTGCCGCAGCCCGGGTTCAGGGCGGCGGTGCCGTGGTCCTGACGGCCGGCGCCCGGAGCCAGAAGCTGGCAGGACTGGGTGTTGCCGGCTTCAAGCACGCCGCCGTTGTTGAAGTTGCGGACGTTCTTGCGGCCGTAGGTGTTGTTGCGGTCTTCCTGATAGCGGAAGGCCACCGACACGAAGTCGCCGTTGTCGCCGAGCGGCTGATAGATGCGGCCGTTGACGGCCTGGCGCTCCAGGTCGCCCGGGTTGGTCACGCCGTCACGGTCGAACTGCTCGTAGCTGTTGGCCGACAGGGCCAGCCAGGCGGTCGTGCCCCAGGGGCCGATGGCGCCGGTGTCCAGCATCGCGAAGATGCGCTGGTAGTTGTCGGTGCCGATCGACGGCTGGACGATGATGCCGAAGTCGTTGCTCGGACGACGGGTCACCAGGTTGACGGTGCCGCCGGTGCCGGCCGCGGTCGGGCTGTCGACGTCGGTCGTGCCCTGGTTGACGCTGACGCGCTCCAGCAGTTCCGGTTCGATCTGCTGGGTCGGATAGATCTGGTAGTTGCCGGTGTCGTTCAGCTGGATCCCGTCGAGGTTCATCGAGATGCGCTGGGCGTCGAAGCCGCGGATGGTCAGGTCGCCGCCGGAGTTGCCGTAGGCGTCATTGTTGTTGAAGTTCACACCCGGCTGCAGGTTCAGCGACTGCAGGGTGTTCTGGCCGGGCTGCTGGCGGGCCAGGTACTCTTGGGTCACGGTCGAGCGCGACTTGCCGATCTGCTGGGCGACGATCGCGCCGTCGATGCTGCGCGGACCGCGCGAACCCGTGACGACGACCTCGCCCAGGTCAGTTTCTTCAACCGCGGCGGAGCCGGTCGATTGGGCCGAAGCGGCGCCGGCCAGAAGCAGGCCGCTGAAGAGGGCCGTGGTGGCCCAGAACACGCGTTTGCGGTTCGTCATTGTCATCTATCCCCGATGAGCTGGGCGGAAGCGCCCTCGTCCGGCGGCGGCCGGTCGAAATCACGCCCCCCTTAGGCGCGCCGTTGGAAAGTGGGACGACATTGATGTGACAGTGACATGACAGTCGGCGGGGGTGGCCGTCGGGACACACCATGTTGCAACGCACAACTGTGGATGGTTTTTCAGCCCCAGACCTGACGAAGCCGCTCGGGCCGGCCGCAGAATCGGCTGTAGCCGCCATATCGAACCGGATTGCGGCGGGCGAAATCCTGATGCTCGGCCCCGGCGGGCCAGAACCGGGCGGCGGCGCGGACGGGTGTCACAAACCGATCGGCGCCGATGATCCGGACGGCGGCCGCGCGCGAAGCCTCCGCCGTCGGACGCTGGGCGGTCGTGGCGAAGACGGCGGTCCCGTAGCTGGCGCCCCGGTCGCAGAACTGGCCCTCCGCATCGGTCGGATCGATGGTGCGCCAGAAGCGATCGACCAAGGCGCGATACGAGATCCGGGCGGGATCGAAGGTGACCTGGACCGCTTCCAGATGTCCCGTGCCGCCGCGCACGACCTGATCATAGGTCGGATTGGCGGTTCGCCCGCCGGCGAAGCCGGAGACCGCGGCCACCACGCCGGGCATGTGCTCGAAATTGGATTCCGTCGACCAGAAGCAGCCGCCGGCGAAGACCGCGACCTCGCGGCGGCCGCTGTCCTGTTGCGCGGCGGGCGGAGCGCCGCCCTCGGCCCTGTCGCCGCCCGAACAGGCGGCGGCGGCGAGGATGGCGAGGATCAGGAGGAGACGGCGCGGCATGGGACAGCCTCGTTCGGCGATGATCCTCATACGTAGGCGCTGCATCGGCGGATGTCGCGCAAAGCAAAACCGCCGGCCCTCTTTGGAGGACCGGCGGCTCTGTAGTCTTGGCCTACCGGCCTTCGGCCTGCTTGAGGCCGAAGGCTTCGGATCAGCTTCCGTTTTTAGCGGAAGTTGATGCCGATGGTGGCGC
>NZ_JAHFPF010000354.1 GCF_023259385.1 Brevundimonas sp.
CCGGCGCGGCCGCCGGGGCGGCCGGGGCCGCGAGGGCGACCGCCGCCGCCGGCGCGATCACGACCTCGCGCACGGGCGCCGGCGTGATCAGCAGAAGCGCCGTCGCGACCGGAGGCAGGACCGGCAGCAGCAGCGCCGCGCCCCATGCCTTGTCCCTCAGACCGGGATCGGCGCTCAGCCGTTCGATGATCGTCCCGCCCGCCAGGCCCAGCGCCGCCACGGCGACGGACAGGCCCAGAGACAGGGCCAGAAGCTCGGGCGCGCCCACTATTGCGTCTCCCCGTCGGCCTTGCCGGCGTCGTCGGTCAGCGCCTGCTCCAGCGCGGCGATGTCGTCGGCGTCCAGAAGCTGGCTGCCCGAGAAGGCGGCGGCGGGCAGCGGGCCGTCGATCTCCAGCAGGGCCGACAGCCGCTTCATCATCCCGCTGATCACGGCCACCTTCGGCTGGGTCGCTTCATAGACGGCGACGCCGTGCACCTCGCGCCGCGCCAGCAGCCCCTTGGCCCGCATCCGCTCCAGCACCGTCCGGGTCGTCGACGAGGTCCAGCCCAGCCCGTCGGCGATGCGCGTCTGCACTTCCCGCGAGCTCAGCGCCCCGTCGCGCCAGAAGGCTTTCAGCACATCCAGTTCGGCGTCCGTGGGTACGGTCGGTTCGCTCATGACGGCCTCTCGGTTACGTTGGTCGCCGTAGCGCTACAATTGTAACCAATCGGCGTCAACTGTCGCCTTTGAGAACGCCGAGCCCTCCTGTATGGAGCCGGGACCTGGCCGGCGGCCCGACAGGGCTCTCGCAGAACGAGTCAGACTCCCGCTTGCCGGGCGAGGCCCTTTCCGCTATAGCCGCGCGCTCTTGAGATTTCCGCGCCGTGGACGTGTGCTCCGCGGCGTTTTCCGTTCGAAGGTTTGACTGATGGCCAACAACCCCGGCGCCAAGAAAGCGATCCGCAAGATCGCCGCTCGCACCGAAGTGAACAAGGCGCGCCGCACGCGCGTCCGCACCTTCCTGCGCAAGTTCCAGGAAGCCGTCACCGGTGGCGACGCCACCGCCGCCAAGGGCGCCTTCGTGGAGGCTCAATCGGAGCTGATGCGCGCCGTCTCCAAGGGCGTGGTTCACAAGAACACGGGCTCGCGCAAGGTGTCGCGTCTGGCCGCCCAACTGAAGAAGATGTCGGCCGCCTGATTTTTCGGGCTCCGGACGGCCTTTCATAGGCCTGTCATGGTAAATAGCAGTGAATTCAACGGCGAGGGCGCACACGCTCCCTCGCCGTTTGCACGTGTCGCGGTAACCGTTGTCACGCGAATTCGCGCTCGCGTCTGTGGCGAAATCAGGATTTCCCAAGGCCGCGACGCGCTTTAGCGGAGTCAACAATTTTAACTGCATTTTGAGTCGCGAATCAGCGTTGACCCACCCTTCGCCGAGCGTAAGTTCAAGGGGCTGACGCACTTCCATCCCCACACGGATGAAGACGGCGCGGAACCCTGTTTCGCTCCGGCGTGAGCCGTCTGATCGAGAGAACGACCCCAATCCGGGCGGCGGTTGCGCCGCACCGGGCAGGAGAAGTCGTCCCTGCGCCAGCCGGCTCTGAAGGGTGTCACGGTGATGGATTTTTGCGGCGGGTGGCTGACCGATGATGGGGAGCGCGAGGATGGCGGGGATGACGGATCCGGATCATATCTGGACCGAGGCGGCCGGTCGGCTGCGCGGCGAGATCGGCGAGGGGGCGTTCAGTTCCTACATCGCGCCGTCGGCTGTGCGCGTGGACGGCGCCGGCCAACTGATCCTGGTCACGCCGACCGCCTATGCGCGTGACTGGGTGCGCAAGAACGCCCTGCGCCGCATGAACGAGCTGTGGCTGGGCCTGGACGGCCTGAACCGCCGCCTCGATGTGCGCTGCCGCGCCGAAATGGGCTCGGTCGCCCCGGCCTCGCAGGTCGCCGCCGGCCGCGCCGCCTCGGCGATCTCGGGCAATGTGGTGGCCATGCCCCACGCCTCCATGCCCCTGGCCACGGTGCCCCCGGTCGCCGACGGCGCCCGCGCCGTGCGCGCCGCCGGCCTGCAGGACCGCCTGACCTTCGACAGCTTCGTGGAAGGGCAGGGCAACGCCTTCGCCCTGGCCATCGCCCGCCAGGCCGCCGCCTGGGCCGACGGCCACTTCAACCCGATCTTCTTCTGCGGCCCCTACGGCTACGGCAAGACCCACCTGCTGAACGCCG
>NZ_JAHFPF010000185.1 GCF_023259385.1 Brevundimonas sp.
AATCGTCTGAACCCCGTAAAGCACAGGTCCATGAGCGCCGCATCACATCCCGTTATCGATCCTGTCGAACTGACCCGCGACCTGATCCGGATTCCGTCGGTCACCCCGGCCGATGAAGGGGCGATGGATGTGCTGGAGCGGGCCCTGACGGGGCTCGGCTTCACCTGCCGCCGGATGAAATTCGAGGACATTGAAAACCTCTACGCGCGCCGGGGCGCGGCCTCGCCCAACCTCTGCTTCGCGGGCCACACCGACGTGGTGCCGACCGGGGCGACCGAAGCCTGGACCTCGGGCCCGTTCGCGGCCGAGGTGAAGGACGGGGTGCTGTACGGCCGCGGCGCGGTGGACATGAAGGGCGGCATCGCCGCCTGGGTCGCGGCGGTGTCCAGGGTGCTGGCGGACGGCGACGTGCCCGGCTCGCTCAGCTTCCTGATCACCGGCGACGAGGAAGGCCCCGCCCTGCACGGCACCAAGAAGGTGGTCGAGGCGCTGATGGCCGAGGGCGAGGTGATCGACGCCTGCGTGGTCGGCGAGCCGTCGTCGTCCCAGGCGCTGGGCGACATGATCAAGGTCGGGCGGCGCGGCTCGCTGAACACCTGGATCACGGTGCACGGCAAGCAGGGGCACGTGGCCTATCCCGAGCGGGCGGCCAATCCGGCCCCCGTGATGGCCAGGCTGCTGGCGCGGCTGGACGCCCACGTGCTGGACGAAGGCTACCCGGAGTTCCCGCCGTCGAACCTGGAGATCACCACCATCGACATCGGCAATCCGGCGACCAACATCATCCCGGCGGAGGCGAAGGCGCGGCTGAACATCCGCTTCAACCCGACCCACACCGGCGACGACCTGATCGCCTGGCTGAACGCGGCGGCGGGCGAAGCGCAGGCCGAGAGCGGGCTGCAGATCAGCCTGGAGCACCTGTGCTCGGGCAACGCCTTCCTGACCGAGCCCGGCCCGTTCGTGACGGCGGTGCAGGACGCGGTGGAGGCGGCCACGGGCCGCCGCCCGGTCGCCTCGACCACCGGCGGCACCTCGGACGCGCGCTTCATCCGCGCCATGTGCCCGGTGCTGGAGCTGGGCCTGGTCGGCCAGACCATGCACCAGATCGACGAGCGCGTGCCGACGGCGGAGCTGGAAGCCCTCGCCGTCGCTTATGAACGGGTGATCCTGACCTATTTCACGCGCGGCTGACGCGCGTCAGCGCGCCGCCACGACGATGATCTCCACCCGGTATTCCGGGGCGGCAAGCCGGGACTCGCCCGTGGCCCGGGCCGGCGGATTGGCGGGATCGATCCAATTGTCCCAGACGCTGTTCATCGCCTCGAAGTCGTTGATGTCGGCCAGCCAGATGGTGGCGGAGACGATCTTCGACTTGCTGCTGCCCGCCTCGGCCAGAAGGCTGTCGATCTCGGCCAGGGCGGTGCGGGTCTGGGCGACCACGTCCTCGCCGGGCTCGCCGACCTGACCGGCCAGCCAGATGGTGTCGCCGTGAATGACCGCCTGGCTCATGCGGTCGTCGGAATGCAGTCGCGTGATCATGGGTTCAGGGCCGTTCGAGGAACCGGAGGGCGCTCAGTACATGGGTTTTGACCCCCAGCGGCAACACCTTCTCGTTGACGTCGAAGCCGGGCGAATGGTTCGGAGCCGCCGTGGCCGGATCGACGCCGTCGGGCGTGGCGCCCAGGTGGTAGAAGACGCCCGGCACCTCCTGCGACAGGTAGGAGAAGTCCTCGGCCACGGTCGTCGGCGGAGTGGCCGGATTGACGTTCCCCTCCCCCGCCGCCTCGGTCAGGACCGGCGCCAGCCAGGCCGACAGCTCCTCATTGTTGAACACCAGGGCCGCGTTCTGGCGGACATTGAACTCGGCGGTCGCGCCGTAGTTTTCGGCCACGTTTCCGATCGCGGTGCGGGCGCGGCGGACAAGGTCGTCGCGCTGGGCGATGTCGAAGGTGCGCAGAGTGCCGGACAGCGTCGCGGTGTCCGGGATGATGTTGTAGCGCACGCCCGCGTCGAGGGTGGCGATTGTGAAGACCGTGGGTGTCGTGGTCGGGTCGATGGTGCGGGCGGTCAGGCTGTTGATTGTCTGGACGATGTCGGCGGAGGCCGCGATGACGTCGACGCCCTTCCACGGCCAGGCGCCGTGGGTTTGGCGCCCGTGCAGGACGATGTCGACGCGGTCCGAGGCGGCCATGAAGCCGCGCGGGCGATAGAAGACGGTCCCCGCCCGGCCCGGCACGACGTGCAGGCCGAAGATGGCGTCGGGGCGCGGATCGCGCAGGGCGCCCTCCTCGATCATCAGGGCGGCGCCGCCCTTGGGCTCTCCCGGAGGGGCGCCCTCTTCGGCGGGCTGGAAGATGAAGACGACGGTCCCGGCGATGTCGGCCTTCATGCCCGCCAGCACCTCGGCGGCGCCCATCAGCATGGCGATGTGGGCGTCGTGGCCGCAGGCGTGCGCCACCGGCACCGTATTGCCCATGTAGGTTCCGGTGGCGGTCGAGGCGAACGGCAGACCGGTCGCCTCCAGCACCGGCAGGGCGTCCATGTCAGCCCGCAAGGCCACGGTGCGGCCTGGCCGGCCGCCGCGCAGGACGCCGACCACGCCGGTGCGCCCGACGCCGGTCCGGACCTCCAGGCCCAGGGCACGCAGATGCTCGGCGACCAGGGCCGCGGTGCGGGTCTCGGAGAAGCCCAACTCGGGATTGGCGTGCAGGTCGCGGCGCCAGGCGACGACCTTGGGCGTCTCGGCGGCGACGGCGGCCTCGACCCGGGCGAGCGGGACCTGAGCCAGGGCGGCTCCGGCGGAGAGGGCCAGCGCCAGGGCCGAACCGAAGACAAGGCGGCGAATGGTCATGCAGGCGTCCCCCGGGAAATCCGAAGCCGCCACCGTCGCGGACGCGCCGCCCTTGTGCAAGCGTCAGGCGTTCGCCGCCTCCAGCGTGGTCTTCAGGACATCGGCGCCGCGGTCCATCATCTGCTCGACGACGGGGCCCGCCGCGTCGGGCAGGAGGTCGGCGACCCAGACGAAGCGGCAGCGCCCCTCGCCCTCGTCGAAGACCTCGTTGGTGGCGCTGTGGTGGCTCAGGGTCTCGGCGCGGACGCTGTAGGCGAAGCGGCGGCGGGTGTCGTCCAGGTCAACGATGACCTCACGCGCCGTCATGCCGTTGCCGAAGGTGACCAGGCGGGCGTCGCCGTCCAGCACCGTGTCGACCACGAAGCCGGGAACCAGCCGGGTATGGAGGGCGCCCACGTCGCGGATCGCGTCCCAGACCTGTTCGGCGGGCGCATGGACGATACGTTCGATGCGGATCGAGGCCATGGGCGTCTCCTGTCCTTGTCGCGCGATCCTGCGCCCCGGAAGGCGCAGGGTCTGGCGGGAAACGGACAAGGTCGACGGGCGGGTGACGGGGCCTGCCGCGCGGTCTAGGCTCCGGCGGTGAACCTTCGCTCCCCCGCCTTCGGAATCCTGTTCTCGGTCAGCCTGATCGCGGCGGCGGGCAATATGGCCCTGCAGTCGGTGCTGCCGAACATCGGCCGGGCGTTCGAATTGCGCGACACCCTGGTCTCGGCCGCCTTCGCCATTTCGGCCCTGATGTGGACCCTGGCCTCGCCCTACTGGGCCCGGCTGTCGGACACCCTGGGGCGCAAGAAGGTCATGATGATCGGCCTGTCGGGCTTCGTCCTGTCGATGACCGGCTTCGGCCTGGCGACCACTTCCGGCCTGAAGGGCTGGCTTGGGTTCGGCGTCGCCTTCGTGCTGATGGCCCTGGCCCGCACCATCTACGGCGTCTTCGGCTCCGCCGCCCCGATCGCGGCCCAGGCCTATGTCGCCGACCGGACCACCGCCGAACAGCGCACCCAGGCGATGTCGATGCTGGCCTCCGCCCAGGGACTGGGCACCGTGGTAGGCCCGACCCTGGCGCCGCTCTTCGTCCTGCCCCTGATCGGACTGGCGGGCCCGATGTACGCCTTCGCCGCCATGGGCGCGGTCGCGCTGGTGGTGGTCTGGCGCAGGCTGCCGAGCGGCGAGGTGGCGCGCATCCCCTCGCCCAGCGGCCGCCGCGACCAGACCGGCAAGGGCCTGTGGAAGGACCCGCGAGTCCGCGACTACCTGCTGTACGGCCTGCTGGTGACCGGGGCGCAGGCGGTGAACATCTCCGTGCTGGGCTTCCACATCATCGATGAGCTGGCCGCCACAGGCACGGCGGCGCATGACACCCACCCCTTCATCGCCCTGGCCATGTTCGCCGGCGCGGCCGCGACCCTGCTGGCGCAATGGGGTCTGATCCCTCTGCTGAAGCTGCAGCCGCGCGACCTGATGCGCTGGGGCGCCGGACTGGCGCTGGCGGGCAATGTGCTGAGCATCGCCTCGCCCGGCTACTATGGCGTGGTCATGGGCTACGCCGTGGTGTCGATGGGGGTCGGCTTCGCCCGGCCCGGCTTCACCGCCGGATCGTCCCTGTCGGTCGGCGCATCCGAACAGGGTACGGTGGCCGGACTGATGATGTCGCTGGCGGGCCTCAGCTTCCTGGCGCCGCCGGTGATCGGGGTGGCCCTCTATGAGTTCGCCGAGCCCGCCCCCTTCATCGCCAACGCCCTGCTGCTGGCCGCCGCGACGGCGCTCTGTTTCATGAGCCCCCGCCTGCGCGCAGGCCCGGCGGACCTGCCTGACCGGGACGAGACGCCCTCGCCGGAAACCCCGCCCGCCTCGCAACCGGGGCCGGAAGGCAACCGCTGATCACCGGCGCCCTTTTCCCGTCCTGAAAGCCGTGCCAGACGGGGCGCATGGATATCGCCAAGATCGAAAAACGCATCGGCATTCGCGCCTCCACGGACAAGATCTGGGAGGTCGTCTCGAACCTGTCCGGCTGGGATCAGTGGAACCCGATCGAGACCGGGGTCGAGGGAACCATCGCCTTCGGCGGCGAGATCACCCTGAACGAAGCCATCGAGGGCCTGCCCGAGCGCCGCGTCGTCGGCCGCGTCGGCGAATGGCAGCCCTACGCCCAACTGGTCTGGATGGAGAACCGGGGCCTGTGGTTCCGGTCGATGCGCTATTTCGAGATCGAGGAGCTGGAGCCCGGCAGTTGCATCGCCGCCAACGGCTTCCTGTTCACAGGCCTGCGCGGCGAGATGTTCTTCGACAAGCAGCGCAAGCACCTGCGCCATTCGGTCGACGCCGTGGCGGAAGCCTGGAAGACCGCGGCCGAGAGCTAGGCGTCAACCGCCGGTCAACCGCCCTTGGCCATCGTGTCCTGGATGCTGATGATCGCCGGCGTCAGGATGACGATGAACAGCACCGGCAGGAAGAACAGGATCATCGGCACGGTCAGCTTGGCCGGAAGGGCCGCGGCCTTCTTCTCGGCCGCCGACAGGCGCATCTCCCGGTTTTCCTTGGCCATGGTGCGCAGCGCCGCGCCCAGCGGCGTGCCGTAGGTCTCGGCCTGGGTCATGGCGGTGGCGACCGACTTCACGCCCGGATGGTTGGTCCGCTTGGCCAGGCCTTCGTAGGCCATGCGGCGGTCGGGCAGATAGCTGAGCTCGGCCGACAGCAGGGTCAGTTCCTCGGCCAGGTCGATGGACGAGCCGCCGATCTCCTGGCTGACCTTCTGGATCGCCGACTCGATCGACATGCCCGCCTCGACGCAGATCAGCAGCAGGTCCAGGGCGTCGGGGAAGGCCTGCATGATCGAGGTCTTCCGCTTGGAGATGCGGTTGGCCAGGAAGATGTTCGGCCCATAGAAGCCGACCACCGCGGAGACCATGCAGATGGTCACCCGCATCATCACCGGCAGGCCGAAATCGTTGAAGACGAACAGGTAGAAGACCGACACCGCCAGGAAGATGAACGGCATCGAGAAGCGGAAGAAGTAGAAGGTCGTCAGCGGCTTGGGCCCGCGATAGCCGGCCTGGGCCATCTTGTCGGCGACCTTGGGGTCCTCCAGCAGTTGGGTCAGGTTCAGCCGTTCGACGACGCGCTTCTTGAACCCCTCATCGCTGTGGCGCAGGCCGCCCGGGCCGGTGGCGATGGCCTGGCGCGAGCGGCGCTTCAGCTCCTCGCGGCGAACCGCGACGGCCTTCATGCGCGTGTCGAGCTTCGCTCCGCCGCCGAACGAGCTCACCAGGGTGACGATGGTGGCGAAGACCAGCACCCCAACCAGAATGCTGAGGATGTTGGCGGGTTCGGTGAAGAAGGGGATGAGGCCCGGCATGTCTGGTCCTCAGAACTTGAACGAGATCATCTTCTTCATCACGAAGATGCCGAAGCTCATCATGAGGACCGCCACCAGAAGCATGAACTGCCCTCTGGGGTCGGTGAAGAGTTTGGCCATGTAGGCCGGGGTGGTCAGGCTGACGAGCACCATCACCGCCGGCGGCAGCGAGCCGATGATGCCGGCCGAGGCGGTGGCCTCCGACGACAGCGCCTTGATCTTCTCGCCCATCATCTTGCGCGCCCGGAGCACGGTCGTCAGGTTCGACAGGGCCTCGGCCAGGTTGCCGCCCGTCTTCTGCTGGATGGCGATGACGATGGCAAAGAATTTCAGCTCCGGCGTCGGCATCCGCTCGTACATCTTGTCCAGCGCCTGGGGCAGGGTCAGGCCGACGCCCATGCCCTCGACCAGCTTCTGGAACTCCGGTCCCAGCGGAGCGGGGCTCTCGCGGGCGATGATCTTGAAGCAGTCGTGCACCGGCAGGCCCGACTTGATGCCGCGCACGATGACGTCGACGGCGTCGGCGAAATGGCTGGAGAATTTCTTCATCCGCCGCTTGCCCAGGAAGCCGACCACCCAGCGCGGCAGGCCCAGGCCGATGACGACGGCGGCGCCCAGGCAGATCAGCAGGTTCAGGCCGAACAGCAGCGGCAGCAGGAAGGCGAACACGCCCAGCACCGCGCTGGTGATCCAGAAGGTCCGCACCGAGGTCGACAGGCCCGCCTGCTTCAGCTTAGCGGCCAAACTGACCCGCGCCTTGCGTTCGGCCCGCTCGGACTCCTGAAGCTGCTGCAGGATCTGCTTGCGGCGGGCTTCCGGCGTGTTGGCGGCGGCTTTCTTGGCGGCGCTGACGCTCTGTTTCGGACCCCCGAAGTTCTGGGCGCGCTTGACCGCGGCGTCGCTGGAATCGCCGCCGCCGACGAAGGCCCAGCCCAGTCCGCCGATGGTGATGAAGGCCAGAACGGCGGCGAGGATCGGAAGCATCAGCCTATTCCGCCGCGTCGAGGGCTTCGGCCAGCTCGCGCTCCAGGCCGTAGTAGCGGGCGCGGTCCCAGAAGCGCGGGCGAGCGATGCCGGTCGAGCGGTGACGGCCGACGATCTTGCCGTTCTCGTCCTCGCCGGTGATTTCGTAGACGAACAGGTCCTGGGTCACGATCACATCGCCTTCCAGACCCACCACCTCGGTG